>JARCMA010000384.1 GCA_030248405.1 Microcoleus sp. MP8IB2.171 | reverse complement strand
TTAGCTTGAGAGAAGTACATGATTGCAAAAAATTAGGGAATTTTTTACCGAGATTAAACTCTTTAATTGTTTGGGTAATTTGTTTGCCGTATTGTCTTTGAAATTCGCTGCCTACATTGGAAAGAAATACAGAATTTTGAGGAGAGTTGTCGGTTAAGTCGCTAACTATTTTGACTATAGCTTTTTCCAAGTCTTCAAGAGAATTAATATCTGTTAAGCTAGTCGGTGCTGCTTGGGTGTGATTCACATTGTCTTTGTTAAGTATGGGCGGTGGTGGGGGTAATTTAACTTCAAAGATAGTGACATAAGTTTGAGATTTTTCTGAGGGTTTGTGAAGAACAAAATCGGTGGGATATTTGAGAAATATATCTCTGGTTTTAGTTCCTAGGAGATGCTGGGTAACAATTTGATTTAGGACTAAACCGTAATTTTCTGTAAATAAAGCTGAAATTGTGGAAATTTTTATCCACTGAGCGGAGGTGCGTTTTTGCTCTTTTTTGATTAATTCTTTTAGTTGAATAACTAATTGTTCTAGGGGTGTAATTTCCGGTATGGTTACAAGGGAATGGGTTTCTACTTGTCCGGTTTTGCTGTTTAAAACTATGATTTTATCTATTTGTTTGCGGACTTGAAATACGGTTAGTCCGTGGGCTTGCAGTGTATTGCTGAGGTGAGTGAGGGCGCGATCGGACGAACAGACAAAAATCTCCTTGGCTGTGGGATAATGTACGAAAATCGATGCGCCGACTGTCGCCATTTTTAAGTCGGCGCTGTCTTTGCCGGGGGGGACGTGAATCAGTTGATAGCCGCGCTGGTGAAATTCGGCATCTTTTTTGCCCATGCTGCGCCAGTTGGCAAAGGCTACTTTGATTTGGATGGGATAGTGGGAGATTCCCTCTAGGAATTTTTCGGTTTCGCTGGTGAGTTGCAAGTTTTCGACATCTAGCAGCAAGATGGCTATGCCGACAGGAAGTGGCGCTGTTTGATGGGCGGTGGGAGTTGGAGGTTTTGGGGAATCTGAGTTTGATGATGGGGCTGGTGCTGTTTGGGCTGTGGCTAGCTGCTGAATTTTGGCAAATAATTTGCTGAATTGAGGTGAATTAATGAATTCGGGAACCAGCAGAATTTGTAAGTATTTTTTCGCAGTCAGCAGCAGGGAATCTGTATCGCTGGCTACTTTGAAACTTTTTGTCAATTTTCCAATCAAAACTGACTGAAAATCAGGTTTTGCCCAGGGGGTTTTCCTGTATTTTTCAGCTATCCATTCGGGATGCTTTTCCTGAATGGAAATTAGTGTTTGAGCGATATAACGACTGATGGCGCTGACTGCGACTGATTCTTGAGTCGCCAGCAAGGGAGTTCGATCGGGCATGGCCCTCTACAATGCGGGATGGTGTCTCAATCTATCATAATGTTAGTTTCTCTGTGACTGTCGGACGATCGCCCGCCAAATCCAACCGGCAGCAATTAACGCCAACCCAGTCAGCCAAATTTCCCTCTCCACCCAGAAAGCCAGAAACAGACACGCAGCCAATCCAACCCAAGCCAGCCACTGCGGGTAAAGCCTTTCGGCGGGGGAAAGTTGCAGCGCTGCGAGGTTGGTGATGGCGTAATATATGAGAACGCTAAAAGCGCTGAAAGACCAAGTAGTTTTGACATCGCCGACTAAAATTAAAAGTGCGATCGTAATTTCGACAAATACCACAGCCACATAGGGCGTTGTACCCGCAGGATTCAGCCGCGCCAAGACTCGCGGCACATCCAAGCGCCGCCCCATCGCCAGCCAGACGCGCGACAGCCCTAAAATTAAGTTCAGCAAGACTCCCAGCATGGCGGTAATTGCGCCGGCGGCTAGCAGTTGCGAAACTCCGGGAATTCGGAAACTGCGGGCGATGACTTCCAAGGGTGCAGCCGCAGCGCCTGTTTGCAAGGAAAATTTATCTCCCCCCGCACCTGCGACAACTATTGCTACCGCCACGTAAAGCAGCATTGTCAGCACCAAAGTTAAGATTATGGCTTTGGGAATGGTTTTCCTCGGTTCCCGCACTTCCTCGCTCATGGTGGCGATGCGGCCGTAACCGGTGTAGGCGACAAACATTAGGGCGGTGGCGTGGAGGATGGACGCGATCGAGCTATCATTCTGTAGCGCGGACATTTTTTCCCACCTTACCTCTGGCAAACCGACAGCAATAAATACGGCTAAGGATAGGAGTGTAACTGAGACTGTGACAGTATTGGCAATATTCGATCGCCTGATTCCGGTCAAGACAATTAAAGTTAGGGCGGCGGTGGCGATTAAAGCTGTTAGGATTAGGTAAGTGCGATCGGCTACACCAACGGCATTTAAAAAATACCCCGCAAAACCCAAAGCCGCAGTAGCAGCAGAAGCCGTTTTAGCTAAAAGAAACATCCAGCCGGCAGTAAAACCCAGCCAAGGATTGAGATATTTGTAACCATATTCGTAAGTACCGCCGCTAACAGGATGACTCGCCGCCAATTGAGCGCTATTAAGGCCGTTACAAACAGCAACCAAAGCAGCGATACCTACAGCCAAAATCACTCCAGGCCCCGCAATTTCCGCCGCAATTCCGATACTCACAAATACTCCCGTGCCCACAATCGAGCCCAGGCCCATGAGAGTTGCGCCAAAAACACCCAATTCTCGCTTTAAAAGTGGGGGAGACATATAAAAATGGTTTGCAGCAATGACTGATCTCAAATACGGTAACATTGGAATTATATGCGATCGGGGATTAGAAACCGGGTTTCTGCCTATATTTGTCGATACTAAACCCCAAATCTCATAGAAACCCGGTTTCTGTGTTTTGGGTAGGGATGAGAAACCGGGTTTCTTCCTATATTTGTCGCTACTAAACCCCAAATCTCATAGAAACCCGGTTTCTGATGTCACGGTGGGATTGCGACTAAATATTAACCGAAACGGCCTTGAATGTAATCCCTCGTACTCGAATTGCCTGCAGAAGTAAAAATCTTACTTGTCGGCCCAAATTCAACCAGGCGGCCGATGCGACTTTCATCAGTATTAAAGAAAGCCGTGTAATCAGAAACACGAGCCGCCTGCTGCATATTGTGCGTCACAATCACCACTGTTAACTGCTGCCGCAGAGTCTGAAACAACTCCTCAATCTTCATAGTAGAAATCGGGTCAAGAGCAGAACAAGGCTCATCCATTAGCAAAATTTTCGGCTTCACCGCCAAAGCACGAGCAATACAAAGCCGCTGCTGCTGTCCGCCCGAAATCCCCTGCGCCGACTTCTTCAAATTATCTTTCACTTCATCCCAAAGCGCCGCACTTTTTAGGGCAGATTCCACAATTTCATCTAATTCTGCTTTGCTTTTGCGACCCAAAATACGCACTCCGTAAGCAATATTATCGTAAATGCTCAGCGGAAAAGGATTCGGTCTTTGAAACACCATGCCCATTTGGCGGCGCAAACTATTAATATTGACTTTAGGACTGTAAATATCCTGTCCAAAAAACTCCACCCTGCCTTTGATTTGAACTTTTCCTTCCAATTCGCCGATGCGGTTGAGAGCTTTAAGAAACGTTGATTTGCCACAACCTGAAGGGCCGATAATCGCCGTCACTTGCTGGTGAGGGATATTTATCGACAATTTTTCGAGCACTTTGTGAGTTCCGTAGGAGAAACTCAAGTCCTGAACTCGCAAGGCTGGTATGGCATTGGGGTCGATTTCAGGAGTCACATATTCTACGAATTGGTCGCTATGTTTTTCAGATTTTAAGTTACTTTTGGGTGTCATTATTTGCAGTTGGTCTAGTGTTGGTGGTAGATTTTTAGATGCAGAATATTACCTGATGGCCTTATTCAGTTAGACTTTCTAACTATGAACTCATTTCCTAATTCACGGATATATTGATACAGAAACCGCAGATTTAAGGCAGATAAACACAGATTAAGGCAGATAATTTCAAGATAGGAAATAGAATGAATGCAATCTTGTCTCACATCAATCCGTTAAATCCGTTACAGAATCCGTTGCCGAACTTCCTTCACCAGCAATTTACCTATCTTGCAAGCGTTTGCGAGTGACCGCGCGGGAGGCTAAGCTAGCAATCAAAACTATTCCCAAAAGGACTGAGGCAGCAGTCCAGGCTAATTCATTCTGCTCTTTGTAAGGAGAACTGGCATAATTGTATATTAATACTGACATAGAAGGAGTCGGAGTCAGTAGTGTCCCTGGAATTTCTTGGAGTTTCGAGATAGTTTCTGCACCAATCGGAGACTGAGATATTTCTCCCAATTTTTCAATTAAAGGAGGCCAAAATTGGCTGGACAAGGCAGTTACGATTAGCGGTGCGGTTTCCCCAGCGGCACGGGATGCTGCTAGCAAAACGCCTGTGGTAATCGTCGGGAGTGCGGCGGGAATTATAATCTTAAAGATAGTTTGAAAGCGTCCGGCTCCCAAACCTCCCGAAGCGAGGCGGTAAGAAGTAGGGACTATCTTTAATGCTTGTTCTGTTGTCAGGGCGACAACGGGAAGCATGATGATACCCAGAGCGATACCTCCAGCTAATCCTGAAAATACTTTGGTGGTAACGACAATTAAAGCGTAGGTAAAGACACCGACAACGATCGAGGGAACGCTGCTGAGAATGACGGTGATAAAGCGGATGGTATTTGCGATCACCCTATTTTCTCTACCAAACTCTGACAAAAATATTCCCGTCATTACGCCGATTGGGACGCTAAATAACGTAGCAATTCCTACCATTAATGCTGTGCCAAGAATCGCATTAGCAAAGCCGTTTGGCTGGTCTTCAACTCCGACTGGTGCTGGCAGAGAAACTAAAACTTCCCAGCTCAAATGTGTTAATCCTTCCCCCAGAATTTTGTACAAAATAGCGAACAGAGGCAGCAAAGCCAAAGCTGTAAAGGCAAAGGCAATAACTGTCATTCCTTGGCTAAAAAAGTTTCTGCCCAGGGACAGGGGGTTGTAGATTTCTGCATCAAGAATAGTTTGTGTGTTTTTGGCTTGAGTCATCCGATTTTATATTTTAGATTTTAGATCGATCAATTTGAGCGATCTGGAGGCTTGTTCTCAGTAAATAGCGATGCTTGTGACCAAATTGGTTTGGAAGATTTTAATTCTTGGCTCCCTTGACACCGATTAGCTGAACCAACAATACTGCGACTGCGTTCACCAATAGGGTGATGACAAATAGAATTAGCGCTAAATACATTAAAGAGCCGATGTGTAGCGGTTCTTGAGCTTCCCGAAATTGACTTGCCAAAACTGCGGGAATTGAGTAGGCCGGGGCGAGGATAGATGGATTGATTTGAATGGAGTTACCAATGACCATTGTGACTGCCATTGTTTCGCCTAAAGCACGTCCCAATGCCAAGATGGTTGCTCCAATAATTCCTGAACTTGCTGCTGGTAATAGCAGCTTAAATATTGTTTCCCAACGGGTGGCACCGAGAGACATGGAAGCACTTCGCAAATCTACGGGAACTGACATCAACACATCGCGGCTAATGGCGGCTACTGTTGGCAAGATCATAATTGATAAAAGTATCCCAGCGGGCAACATTCCTGGGCCCAAGGGTTCGCTGCTCAACAGGGGAAACCAACTGAAATTGTTAAATAGTGATTGCTGTAAAGGTAGTAGAAATGGAATGAGAACAAAGATTCCCCAAAGTCCAACTATGACGCTGGGAATGGCTGAGATTAATTCAACCATGAATCCCAAGGGCGATCGCACCCAAGCAGGCAAAAAGTTCTCGCTGGTAACTATAGCCACTGAAAGTCCTAGAGGAAGTGCGATGATAATGGCGATCGCAGAACTAATCACAGTACCGTAAATAAACGGCAAAGCCCCAAACTGCAACTCGCCGATATCCCACTTGGCATTCCACAAGAATGAGAGTCCAAATTTGCTGATAGCAGGCCAAGCATCCTTAAAAATGACCGCGCTCATCAAAAACAGCGTACCCGCTGTCGCTATAGCAAAACCCCATACAAATATTGTAAATCCTGACTCCAGCCACAAACCCTCACCCTTCGTATCAGTCAAGTCTAATGCTGTAGTTTTTGCTGTCTGCTGGTTAGTGAATTTTTCCGGTTGCTTGGCAAAATTGGTCATACCCTAAGTTACTGCGTAAACAGTGAAATATTTGCTTGATGGACGAGTAATTGTAGTAGATAGATTGTAAGGTACGCTTCGGCGCACCTTACCCCTGAAAGTTATGAGTTTTGAGTCATAGTTATTTAACTCGTAACTCGCCGCAATCGACTAAATCAACCTTTGGCAACCACACTACTATTAACTGTTTGAATTACCTTTTGAGCTGTAGCCGAAGGAATTGAAGTAAACTCTAGCTGTTTGTTGATACCTTGGCCTGTAGTCATCACCCAATTAACCATCTTTTTAATAGCATCTGCTTTAGCAGCAGGATACTCTTTGTAGACTAACAGCCAAGTCAAGCCAACAATCGGATATCCATCATTGGGATTTCCTTCCACTAAGAAGAAGTTTGCTGGGAATGTTTCCCCTGCAAAAGCTTTCTCTGCTTCTGCCAAGCTAGGATCTACAAATCGGCCTTTTCTATTTTGAATAAATGCCGTTTGGAGCTTGTTTTGCCGAGCGTAAGTATCTTGAACGTAGCCAATTGCACCCGCCGTTTGTCTGACCAAACCTGCTACACCAGCGTTTCCTTGACCGCTAATAGGGCTTCCCGGCCAGCTTGGTTGAGTGGCGCCTTTGATGCTGCTGCCGATCGCCTGCAAGTGATTAGCAAAAATAAAGGTTGTACCGCTGCCATCTGCCCGTACAGCTACTCGAATCGCAGTATTTGGCAAATTTTTAGCTTGTCCGGCAATCCCGGCTATTTTCGCATCGTTCCAGCGAGTAATTTTGCCTTCAAAGATGCCTTTCATCGCATCGGAGCTCAACCGTACATTGTTTACCCCAGGCAAGTTGTAAATAACTGCAACAGCCCCACCAGCAGTGGGAACAGCAATGACACCCCGCTTTACCTGACCTATTTGTGCAGGAGTCAGCGGCGCGTCGCTACCTGCGAAGTCAACAGTACCTGCAATTAATGCTCTGATACCAGCGCCGGAGCCTGTGCCTTCGTAGTTTACAGTAATTTGATTGGCACTTCTCATTTGGGAGAAGTAGCGATCGTACAAAGGTTTAGGAAAAGTTGCTCCCGAACCGTTTAATGTTACCGCAGCTACAGCGGAACTAATCAAACTTAGCGAAAATGCTGCTACTGCTAGCGAAACAATAAAGCCACGTCGCCAGCTTTTAGTGAAGAAAACCATAACTCCTCGTCCTTAGTATTAATAGCAGACTTTACAAATCTCTTCCATAGGATAGACTGAAATCCTAGGTAAAAACAGGTGATATAATAAGCTTGTTTTAAATTACGGTTAAAATTAGGTTAAATTTTTTATTATTAACGAATGGCAGCAAAAACAATAAATTTTGTTTAATTTGTGGTTAAGATTAGATTAAAAAAACTGGGAAAGAGCGATCGCCACTTGATAATCCTTACCCTCTTTCTTGACTTTAAATGTTTGACAAGACTGCAAAAAATCTATAAATTTCCCGCCCAAATCCATCGATTTCAGCTTTTGAGTAATTGGTTGACCGTATTGCTTGTTAAATTCACCTGCTACTAGGATAGTCGAAATGTAAGCACCTGGAGATTGAGCGGTTAAAGCTATCAAAATTTTTGCTAAAGATGATTCCAGTGTGGCAGATGGAGAAGTGTTTGAATCCGAAGATTTTTGGACTATCCTCACGTGATGTTCGCTCCCGCTCGATGTCAATTGAAATACAGAAGGACGCGATTTTAAAAATTTGACTAAACTGGAATCAACCAAGAAAGTTTTCACTATATGATCGGCCTGAACTTGACATCGGATGAAAAATATTTTTTTAAGCTCAGCTACATTAATAGCATTATTTGGGAAATTATTTATCTCTGATTCAATAATTTCTACAAGTATATTTTCTAAGACTTCCAGTGAATCGATCGTCACGGGATCAGCAGGGACAGTTTCTGGCAATTTTTCCTGCTCAATGTTTGCGCCAACAACGTCGGAAGTTGCAGGTTCTTTTGGTTCGCAGGTTATATCTTTTGGGGCTGATGCGAATGCTTCTATATTTGTGGAATTTATAGGAGTGAATTCGAGAGCGCGACGCTCTTGAAAAAGCTCAACAACACTAGAAAGCCGAGCTATCCGATCGTCGATTGATTGGTATTCAGTTTTCAATAAGTCAGAAATTTGATTTGCCAGTTCGGGAAGTGTAGGGATTTCTATTTTACGTTCGCAAGAATAGTGATTGATCTCTCCAGTCAGATGATTTTCTACGGACAAGATAGCATTTTGACGGCGCACCCGAAACACAGTCAATCCCTGATTTTGCAATTGATTGCAGAGGTGATTTAACAAACCGTCGGAGGAACAAACACAAACTTGTCGGACATCCCGATAGCGGTGTAAAATAGCAGCACCAAAGGCAATCATTTTACCGTCAGCGCTGTTAGCACCGCCCGGAACGTGAATTAGTTCGTAACCGCGATCGTACAATTCAGTATCCAGCTTACCGGTGCTGGGGTTTTTCCAGTTAGCAAAAGCAATCTTAACTTGCAGGGGATAGGCGCACAAACTCGCTAAAAATTGTTCTGTATTAACGTTAAGTTTCAAATTTTCGGCATCTAACAGCAAAATTGCAATCCCGCAGGAATCTGTGGTGGTTGCAGTGTCGATTCCCTTTGGGATAGCTTGGCTTAATTCACTTTCGGTGGATTTGCGACTTAAAGACTGCGGGTCGAGTGGTTCAAAGAATTGTTTGCGGCAAGCTTTGCAAAGATATCGCTGATGACCGTTGGGACGGCCGTTCTTACAACATTGGTCAGATTCACATATTGGACATTTCATTAATCCATTATGCAGCCTACTCCCGAATCGAACAAGGCATTAGCTATCTTCTTTTTGTCTTCCTTCGCGCCGCTTCGCTTACGCGCGGCTTCGCCTAACGCTTCTTCGCGGTTCGTTAAATACATATCCCTTGAGTTGTTCAGAAGCCCCATAATAGTAGAGACACTTAACATTTCTTTAACAACAATGGCAAGAGACTTGCGGGGATTCCTCAAACTACTCGAAGACCGGGGACAACTGCGCCGAATTAGCGCTTTAGTCGATTCCGACCTCGAAATTGCCGAAATTTCCAACCAAATGCTGGTCAAAGGCGGGCCCGGACTTTTGTTTGAAAACGTCAAAGGGGCAGAATTCCCCGTGGCGATTAACCTGTTGGGCACGGAAGAACGGGTTTGCTGGGCGATGAACATGGAAAAGCCGATCGAACTTGAAGAGCTCGGCAAAAAATTGGGAATGCTACAACAGCCCAAACCGCCCAAAAAGATATCCCAAGCCATAGAATTCGGCAAAGTCTTGTTCGACGTAGTGAAAGCCAAACCAGGCCGCGACTTCTTCCCAGCTTGTCAGCAAGTGGTATTTGAGGGAGAAGGCGTGGATTTGAACAAAATCCCGATGATTCGCCCCTATCCGGGAGATGCGGGCAAAATCATCACCCTCGGTTTGGTAATTACCAAGGATTGCGAAACCGGTACGCCGAATGTGGGCGTTTATCGGTTGCAATTGCAGTCAAAAAACACGATGACTGTACACTGGTTATCTGTCCGGGGCGGCGCGCGGCACTTGCGGAAAGCGGCGCAGGCTGGTAAAAAGTTGGAAGTTGCGATCGCCCTGGGAGTTGACCCGCTGATTATTCTCGCCGCCGCCACACCGATTCCTGTAGATTTATCCGAATGGTTATTTGCCGGACTTTACGGCGGTTCCGGCGTGCGATTGGCGAAGTGCAAAACAGTAGATTTAGAAGTACCTGCGGACTCGGAAATCGTGTTAGAAGGAACGATTACACCGGGGGAAGTTTTGCCAGACGGGCCCTTTGGCGACCACATGGGTTATTACGGCGGCGTGGAAGATTCGCCGCTAGTTCGGTTCAACTGCATGACGCACCGCAAAGACCCGATTTATCTGACCACATTTAGCGGGCGGCCGCCGAAGGAAGAGGCTATGATGGCGATCGCGCTCAACCGCATTTACACCCCTATTTTGCGGCAGCAAGTATCAGAAATAGTCGATTTCTTCTTACCAATGGAAGCGCTGAGTTACAAAGCCGCAATTATTTCCATTGATAAAGCTTATCCCGGTCAAGCAAGAAGAGCTGCTTTAGCATTTTGGAGCGCATTGCCGCAGTTTACTTACACTAAGTTTGTGATTGTTGTGGATAAAAGTATCAACATTCGCGACCCGCGTCAAGTAGTGTGGGCAATTAGCTCTAAAGTTGACCCAGTTCGAGATGTATTTATTTTGCCGAATACGCCCTTTGACAGTTTAGATTTTGCCAGTGAAAAGATTGGTTTGGGCGGCAGAATGGGGATTGATGCTACTACGAAGATGCCGCCGGAAACTGATCACGAATGGGGGGAACCTTTGGAGTCCGATCCGGATATGGTGGCGACGGTTGAGCGGCGTTGGGCGGAGTACGGTTTGGCCGATTTGAATTTGGGAGAAGTCGATCCGAATTTGTTTGGCTATGAGATGAAGTAGGGGAAGCGCAAAAATTCACAGGCGGGAGGTCTGTTCCACCCTAATCTTGTAGGGGCGGTGTCCCCGTACCCGCCCCTCTGATTGGAATTAGCAGCGAAACAGCCAGAGTTATATTATATTTTAGAGTTTGTGCCACAATTGAGGAACGAACGATTAATCCCACTGACGAACAAGCCCAAGCCTGTCTGCGCGTCTGCCAGATGTTGTCTAACTGCTACCGGGATATTCAACTATTCCGTTTTAGCGATCGCACCGGAGTAGTCTTTATATTTGCAGGCGAGGAACTGCAAATTATCGTATCCCCTAATGGCGACTGGAGGTTTTTAGATGCAACCGAAATTTGAAAAAATGACTAATCAAGAACTCAAGGCTTATGCCTTGGCGCATCGGGAGGATTTAGAAGCTTTGGATGTTCTTTACAGTCGCCGTACTCCCGACTCCGAAGCGATATGGTTCCATCCTCCAAAAACTAAAGACGAAGAGCGATTGCAATTTGAATTGTTCAAGCAGATGATAGAGGAGAGAGCAGAAAAGAATGGCAAGAATCATCCCATAACTACAGTTACACAAAAAGAAAATAACCCTATGACTTCTGAAAAAATTATTACCTCAGAGCAAATTTCTCAGTATCGCTCTGAATTGGCAGGTAATCCAAGTGCCCTAGCTACTATTGACGTAATCGAGAAAGAGTATGGTGGTAAGTTAGCAGAAGCTGCCAAAGCAATAGCGATTCGGAATGACATCGAAGGAATAGCTGACTTCGGACTCTCTGATTGGTTTGACGCGATGCTTCAGGAATGTCGGGATTTTATCTGTCAGCCCAAATACCAGAACTTGAGAGAAAACTACTTGCCTGCACTAATACCTCCTTTAACAGATTGTGTCGCAGGGAGTCTGGGTTGTCCTCCAGGAATAGCAGCAATCATAGCAGTTCCCTTTGCCGCCTACATTAAAGAAGAAGGCATGGAAAAATTCTGTCAGTCTCCAAATTCCTAACTTTAAAGTCCCGTTGCTACGAAAGCAGCCCAGTAATAAGGTTTTTCAAAGGGATATGGTTTGAGCTTTGCTCTCTCTAACGACTCTTTGAATAACTTATTGTTCTCGTCATCCAAATGACGTTGAAATTCTGGGCTTTCTACAATTTTTCTCAACTCTTCACCCGTAAGTGTTCGCAGCCATTTTTGGGTTTTGTTCAGCGCAAAGGCAACACTTCCTGGCTTTAGTGGCACAAGCTGTTTGAGGTTGTTATAAAATTCGATCATAAACAAATTGGTGGCAGCCTGCTCCACGCTCCAGAGTGTGCTAACAACGCTAGGACTGCCTGCATACAAAAAAGCGCTAATCAATCCAACGTACTCATCGCTGATGCTAGTGGGGTCTGTAATGCCAGTTTGACAAGCTGAAAAGGTGACTAGGCGACATTGATCTAGGTTCAGTTTTTCAAAAATTTTGCCTAATGTTAGGTCGGCATCTGCACCTAACTTGCCTTCGGACTCTGCTAAGCGCAAAGCCGATTTCAGGGGCGATCCAAAATCAAAGAAACCGTGACAGCAGAAGTGGAGACAGTGAGGAGAACGCACCAGTTCAGTAATGAGGACTGCTTCTGTTGCTTCTGTTTCACGGAGAACGATGCTATGGTCTGAGTCAAAGTGTTGGCAAATCTTTTCGAGTTGAATTTCGGTGCCAGTCAAATCCGGAAGATCGGTTCTGGTCGGGTTTTGGATAGCAAGTAAGCGGCTGAAGTCGTTTCGGTGTTGCTCTCTTTTTTGTGCCAGTTGCAGCAGTTGGCAACTTGGGGCATAGCCTACGCCTTTGGGGAACTGATCGCAAAGAAAATCACCGTTAGCTAAAGGCATTGCATGGAGGGGAAATAAATGCAGGTAGCGATGGGGAATCAGGATGAGGCGATCGCGAGTTTCTGGCACTAGCTTAAGGATATCTTCCAGATGCACAATTTCAGCGAGACGACTGAGGCGAGAGGCTAGACTATTTATCCACTGGGTTTTTATTTTCCGACCATATGCGTCCAGATACTCGTTAGCCCAATCTATCAAGGCGTTGATGTCATCAGATGGGGTGGACAAGATAAGTTTTTGGAGGCTATGACGGGTGATGATAAAAGTCTCGAAGCCTGCACTGGTGATGTACCACTGAATAATAGCAGTGTGGTCATCGAGCGTTTCTTGGAATTTTTCAAAATTGAAGCCATAACCTATAGGCAGGTAGCGGTCTTGTAATTCATTGCGCTGCTGTCGCAATTCCTGCAGATGTTCTGCTAGGGCATTTGGATTATCGGATGTGGCAGTTTGGAGTTGGTACTGACCGTTGGCAATTTTGTCTCGGAATTGTTCTAGTTGACTGACAATTTCTCTAGGGAAGACGCTTTTTAAGTCACGGTTGAAGATAAGTTCAACTAAGTTTCTAGTTTTGCTGCGTTCGGCGTATTCAAGGGCTTGGTCGTAATAGTTCAGCGCTAGACAAACTTCTACCATGCGTTGATAGAGTTTGTTCCATCGTTCAGCCAGTCTTTGTTTGTCTTCTTGTGAGCCAGAGCCAGAGACTATTTCACTACGTAGCGATTCTACCGTGTCAATGGCAGCAGCAAAGGCACGATAAGAGTTATCGAATTGTTGGGTATCTTGGTAGGTCATACCTAGATTAAATTGAGTTACTGCATAGTCTTTGGGGAAGTTTGACCGAGTGCGTACTTTCAAGGCATCTAAGTAACAGCGGATTGCTGCTTCCAAGTTCTCTATCTTTTTATTTTGGATGCAATGACGGTAGGCATTCCCCAGATTGTTTCGGAGCGTTGCCCATTCTTCAGGAAACAACTCTAGAAGGCATA
>JARCMA010000383.1 GCA_030248405.1 Microcoleus sp. MP8IB2.171 | reverse complement strand
TATCTGGAATTGCACACGCTGGTAGAAAGTGTGCAAACTGTTGAGACTTTGCCTTATTTCATCTATCGGTTGATGCGGGGCGCTTACGTGTTTGAAAATCTGGCTTATTTGGAGTTGCGCTACACGCCTTATTTGCGGACTCCAGAGCATTTGTCACAGTCAAAACGCATTGATTTGATGGCAGAAATTGTCCAAGTTGTGGGTAAGGCAAGTCAAATTGGCGATTGTCCGATTGTGACTAGCCAAATTTTGTGTATGCACTCGCGTTTACCATATCAGGTGAATCGGGCGATCGTCGATTTGGCGGCCGAGATGGGAGAATATGTTTGTGCGATCGATCTTGCGGGCGGCGATGCTGCTATTGGCGAGCGTTTGGATGAGTTTGTGGCATTGTATCAGTACGCAAGGTGGATCGGCATTAAGACTACCGGCCATCTTTACGAAACCACCTCTGGCTGTTATCCCGAACTTCTGCCCTATTTGATGCGTATCGGCCACGGGATTCAAATTCCGCTAAAATATCCCGAACTGCTGCCAGAAGTCGCGCGCAGGGGTCAATGCTTGGAGGTTTGCCCTACTACCTATCTCAAAACGGGGACGTTGCAGGATATGGGGGAATTGAAGGTGGTGTTCGATCGATGTTTTGAGGCTGGTGTCGATATTGCTATTTGTACTGACAACGCGGGATTGCACAACGTGCGGCTGCCTTTTGAGTATGAGAATTTGTTAACTCTGGATATCATTGATTTTCGGCAGTTACAAGCCTGTCAAGATGCTGCTTTTCGCCATGCTTTCGCGTGGCCCTACGATGGGCGGCCTGTGAAAATGTTGACGGGTTTGTTGCAAAATTAGTCGGTTGGTGCGATCGAGAATTAAGGTGCGATAGTAAATTAAGTGCGATCGGGAATTAATGTGCGATCGTGAATTAAGATGCGAACGTGAATTAAGATGAGACGGCGGTTGAGACGGCGGTTGAAACCGCATCTACACAGACAAAACCCGCCTCCGCGGGTTGAAGATGAAAGATGAGACGCAGGGTTGAAATCACGTTATTTTCTTCAGTCCGCGGAGGCGGACATCGTTTGTGTGCCCGTAAACTCCGCGGTTTCAACCGCCGGGGCCTTCTTCAACCATCTCCGAATACCCTCTTCGTCCGCGGAGGCGGACATCGTTTGTATAGACGCGGTTTCAACCGCCAAGTCAATATAAAAGGATAAAAAAACGATGACAAATATGGATGCTTACTGGATGCCTTTCACTGCCAACAGACAGTTTAAAGCCAATCCGCGAATCTTGGTTTCGGCAAAAGATATGCACTTTACAACCGATGATAATCGCTCAATTTTAGATGGGATTGCGGGGCTTTGGTGCGTGAATGCAGGGCACTGCCGCCCGAAAATTATTGAGGCTATTCACAAGCAAGTATCGACTCTAGATTATGCCCCACCTTTTCAGATGGGACACCCCGGCGCTTTTGAATTAGCGGAACGTTTGGTGAAGATGATTCCGGGCAATTTCGATCGCGTTTTCTTCACTAATTCGGGTTCCGAGTCTGTGGAAACTGCTTTGAAAATTGCGATTGCTTATCACCGGGTGAAAGGTGAAGGAACTCGTCAAAGATTAATCGGTAGGGAACGCGGTTATCACGGCGTTGGTTTTGCGGGAATTTCTGTCGGCGGTATTGGCCCTAATCGCAAGTTTTTTGGCAGTTTGCTGACAGGAGTTGATCATTTACCTCACACTCATAATTTAGAACACAATGCTTTCAGTCGCAAACAACCGGAATGGGGCGCGCATTTGGCGGATGAATTGGAACGAATTGTGGCTTTGCATGATGCGTCTAATATTGCGGCGGTAATTGTCGAACCGGTGGCGGGTTCTACGGGGGTTTTGATTCCGCCGCAAGGTTATTTGCAGCGGCTGCGGGAGATTTGTGACAAGTACGGGATTCTGCTGATTTTTGATGAGGTAATTACTGGATTTGGCAGGCTGGGTTCGAGTTTTGCTACTGAATATTTTGGGGTGGTTCCTGATATTGTGGCGACGGCGAAGGGGATAACTAATGGTACTGTGCCGATGGGGGCGGTGTTTGTGAAGGAGGGAATTTATGATGCTTTTATGAATGCTCCTGAAAATGCGATCGAGCTTTTTCACGGTTATACTTATTCTGGTCATCCTCTGGCCTGTGCGGCTGCTTTGGCGACGCTGGATATTTATGAGGAAGAAAGGCTGTTTGAACGGGCTGATAAGTTGGCTGATTACTGGGAAAATGCGGTTCATTCATTGAAGGGCGTGCGCCACGTCATTGATGTGCGGAATCTCGGACTTGTGGCGGGGATTGAGTTGGAATCTATCGCTGGGAAGCCGGGGAAACGGGCTTTTGATTGTTTCTTGCAGTGCTTTGAAAAGGGGTTGCTGATTCGGACTACTGGTGATATTATTGCTTTGTCGCCTCCGCTGATTATTGAGCAGGAACATATCGATCGCATTTTGGAAATTTTAACTGCGGTTTTGCAGGAATTGGAGTAAGATCATCTTTACTCTGAGTAGCCATCGCCGGGGTTCGGTTTCCTGGGAAATTGCCGCCTGTGGATTTTGAGAAGTACCCAAACTTATCGGCGCGGAACCCTGTATTTGGGTACGATGGGATGATGCTGTTAGCAGTTTGCGAGTGCCCCACCAAGCTAGCCATCCCAAACCTCCACCCAATATGCAGCTAAGTGTAACGGAAATTACGAAGGGATGCAGCGCGGTATATTGCGGAGATGGGAAGTACAAAGGTTTGTCTTCCAGCAAAGGGTAGCTGCTGGCGAGAATGCCGGCAAAGCCGATTCCTACGCCGATACCGGTACCGACGGATTGAATGGTATTCTCTAATGTGCGATCGTTGTCTTTTTCGTTTTGCGCGAAAGTGCGATCGGTCTCGGCTTGATCGATTTCCACTAAACCGCGTATACTCGTAATGGCTTGATCTAGTAATTGAGCACCGGGTTTAGAGTAGTTGAGGTCGGCTTGAATTTGTAATTGAAAGGTTTGGCTTTCTCGTTCCGCAAAGCGATTAAATAAATCCAGAGGATCTTTTGCTTGAACTTGCAGGCGTTTCAGCTTTAGTTGGTAATTTCTGATATGAATGTTCAGGGTATTTAAACTATTTTCTAGATCGCGGAATTTTAAAGTATATTGAGGAACAGTTTTTAAGATATCTTTAAGTTGATATTTTAAACCATCCAAATCTAAAGACTCTGGCAATTTTGATTTACTTTCAATTTCTTCGATGATTAATTTGTCGAGTTCATCGGCGATTTTTCGACTCTCTTGGAAAACCTTCGTGATTTTATGATAGTATAGGAACAGTTCTGGCAAGTCAAAATAGATGGTTTTCAGTTGTTCTGAAGTCGCATCAGCAAAATAGAACAGCACGAGATAGCGAGTCTTAGATGTCTTTGGTTGGCTAAATTCTACAATGTAACTATCTAAAAATGTATCGGCTTGATAAAATTCAGGACAAAAACCCAGGAGTTTACTTAGCAAGGTTTCGGCATGAATTCTTAAGGCTTCAGCTTCACGAGGTTTGGGTTGAGACAAATAAGCCGTGATGAGTAAAGTTTCTCCGATAAAATTTTCTTTTTGGGCGAAAGTTAAGCATTGATTTGGGTTGAATTCGCTAACTTCACTTAAGCTTACGCCATCAAAACCTGGAGATTGCGGACGAAAAACATTAATTAATAAACCGTAGCTATCGCTAAGTTTTCGCGGATATACCAGTAGACGATATAAAGGTTTAGGCTGAGTGGGATGCTGGTTTTTCTCTGGGCTTGAAAGCGAAAAATATTGTATTGTACCTGGTTTTTTGTTGTTTAGTAAGTCGTAGTTGTCTGACTTGGGGAAATCTTGACGCAATTCAGGGAATGGATTAGAAAAGTTTAGCTTTGAACTAAAATTATGTTTTAATAATTTTTCATAGTTGTCCTTGAAAATTTCGGGAGGTTCGTTAAATTGTCCTGGCGAATTTGAGTAGGAACCTGATTGCAGGGTGAAAGCAAACAGGTTAACGTTTAAGGCGTAGTAAATCGGATCTGATTCATTGGACATTGTGATTAATCTTCTGGACTGTTTTCGGGAGTGTTGTCTTGAGGCTGCTGATTCTCCTGAATTATTTTTTGGACTTTATCTCGATTGCGAATAATATCTGCTTCGTTTGATGGGGGTGCAGCTTTGATTTCTAGTTCGTCTTCACCAACTATATCGCCGCGAAGTGTTGACCAATCCTTCTGATTAAACTCTTCATTGATTGCTTGATGTTTCTCGCACCAGTCTAGTATTGCATCAGCAATTTCGTCGGGTTGACTAATATCATTTAAATCTAAATTGAGTTGATTGAGGTCTTGCCAAATCGCAGGATTAAATAGGTTGCTGGTTTTTTGTTCTACTTCCAGCAAGGTGAGGAAGTCGAGAATTGTTGTGGCACTATGAGGAAAGTCGTTCATTTTTCTAAGTTATTTGTGTGTTAGGGAAACCGTGAAAACTTATATGCCAATGGCACAAAAAGCTGCCCAGTATTGAGGATCTGCAAAGGGTGGGTTGTTGGGAAACTTGCGACGCAACGGGATTCTCAGGTCATTGACTATATTTGCGGCGATTTTGACATCGTTTTTCAACCAGGTTAAAAAGTCGGCGCGGTTAATGGTTCTCAACCAATTTTGGGCTGCTTGTAAGGCTTGAGAAACTGACAAGTTTTCATTTTTGAGGTTTTCATAAAAGCGAATCATCAGAAAAGCGGTGGAGAAATCACTGACTGACCATAAACTACTGACAACATTCGTCGCACCGGCATAGAGGAAACCACTAGCTAAACCGATATATTCGTCGGTGGAAACGCTACTTACTAATCCGGTTTCACAGGCGGAAAGGGTGACAACGCGACAGTATGGTAAGTTGAGAGTAGCGAAAATTTCTTTGAGTGTCAAGCATTGAGTCTCCAGCCGAAAGCGATTACCATCGCGTAAAGTTAGGTAGGAACTTTTATTTTTTTCTTCTGGATTTTGTGAGGGTGGTTCGGGGGGAATTAAGGGAGTTTTGGGTGTATCTCCAGCTAACAGTAAAGCTGAATTCATGGGATTGTCGGAGTTGAAGCTGCCGTGACAAGAGAAATGGGCGTAGTAGGAAGCAGTTAATTTGGTGAGAGTTGCTTCGGAGTTAAAGGCGATTTTGGTGGCTGCGCGGTTTTTCAAAATGTGCGCGTGGGGGTTGAAGGGGCGGGAAATTTCTGCAACTTCAATTTCAGTGTAGCGCAGGTCTTCTGTGGGATTTTGGATGGCGAATAAGGGGAAATTTTTAGTGGTTTGCGGGCGTTGGCGTTGGTGGAGTCTGTCGAGAAATTGGCTGCTGGGTGCGTATTGTACGCCGTTGGGGTAGAGCTCTAGCAAGTAACCTGTTTGATTTTCATTGTTTGCTAATTTTCGGGTGGCGGGTAAGGCGTGAAGCGGTAACAGGTGCAAATTCCGGTGGGGGATGAGGATGAGTTTTTGGATGGTTGGAGGCAGTTTTTCTAGGACTTGGTTGAGGTGTAGGGATTGGGCCAGGATTGGTAGGCGGTTGCTGAGGGCTTTACTCCAGGTTTCTTGGCGGTAGTCGCTGAGGTAGGTGGCGATGTCGCTGTCGAGTTGTTGGCGGTTTTCGGGG
>JARCMA010000382.1 GCA_030248405.1 Microcoleus sp. MP8IB2.171 | reverse complement strand
GGATCCCAACCAAAACAAAGTCTCTGCCGTTGGCTGTTGCGCCGAAGTGATTCACTGCCAACGCCTGCCGGACGATCGCATGAAAATCATGACTCTCGGGCAGCAGCGGTTCCGAGTCCTCGATGCCGTTCGGGAAAAACCCTATTTAGTCGGTCTAGTAGAATGGATTGAAGACGAACCGCCGCAAAAAGACCTCCGATCTTTGGGCAAAGAAGTCGAACAACTGCTGAGAGATGTAGTTCGCCTCTCCAGCAAATTGATGGATCAGCCGATCGACCTGCCCGAAGACATTCCCAGTTTGCCTACAGAATTGTCCTACTGGGTAGCCAGCTACCTTTACGGTGCAGCGACAGAACAGCAAACTCTTTTAGAATTGCAAGATACTGCTGCGAGATTGGAACGCGAAACCGAAATTTTGACTTCTACTCGCAATCACTTGGCAGCGAGGACTGTACTTAAAGATACCCTCAAGTAGCCAATTTGCCTAGGAAAAAGCACGATCGGTTTGACCTGCATTGAAGAAAGAATTACACACAAATCATTCGATTTTGGATTTTGGATTTTGGATTGACTGATGAACTAAGGGTTTGGATCGCGGGCCTACAGTTCCATTCTTTTTGGGAACTGGTATCTGTTTAATTCTTAACTTCAAACAGGTTCGGATAGGTTCTTTATAGCAGAAAATGCTTGTGTTAGAAAATCTCGACCAACCGAAACCATACGATGCAGTTAGAGGCGGTCAACTGCCACCACCGACAGGTGGTGTAGTGCTCGGCGGACTAGCAGGAGTCAAACACCGGCTGTCTAGTTCAGTCAGCGAACATCGCATCGCCGCCCTGACAGAGACATTGAATTACGGCGATGCCGGCTTAAAAATAGTCATCAAGATTTGTCAAAGCGAAACAGGGCCAGTGCAGCGGGCGGCCTGCGATTTGCTCCGAAAAAAACTAAGTTCGATCGCCCGCAAAAAATTACAGGCCTTTGTAGCTTCAAGTTCAGATTCAGAAGCTAAGGTAGATAGCACTGAAAAAATATTAAAGCACTCATCCGGTGCAGTCTCAGAAAAAAATTACGATCGGCAAATGTCCGAAGCACAGTTAATATTTGAGACAATGACGCAGCAGATGCAACCAAATTTGTTGCTGTTAGAAGCACTGGTAGCCTCTGTAGAACGCGAAGAATTTACCAGCGAACTGATGAATCTTTGGGAACTATTAATCTTAGAAATTCAGGAACCTCTCAAAGAACTGCGTCAGGCTGTTGGCAGTGCGATTTCCGCCCAACTGCGGATTCAGTGGCTGTACAATCAAGCTGAATCTCAAGCCAACCAGTGGCAGCAGCGAGCTTTGCTAGCTCTTCAGAAAGAGGATGAAAATTCAGTCCGCCTCGCCGTGGTTCGCAAGCAGGTTCAATTCGATCAGGCGGCAGAACTAAAAATTGACTTAGACTACCAAACTGTGCGAGTAGAAAATCTCAACCGCAACTTGCTGGCTTTGGAAAGTAAGATTGCTCAAGCTAATTCCAAGAAAGAGATCCTCAAGATGCAGCTTCATTTTGCTAAGGTACAGCAGCAAATAGACTTCACTTTCAGCCAAGTCAATAGTATATTTTTTAGTCCTTAGTTGTCGGATTCTCTGCGTAGCTATATTGCCTGATTTCAGAGTTCTCTGATGCAAAAGTGAATCGCCCCACTTAAATTTGTTTCCTCATCACGCTGAGCGCCTTCGAGGTTAGCACCGCATAAAAAAGCCCCGCTTAAATTAGCACCGCGCAAGTCAGCTTGTCTCAAATCCGCGCCCTGAAGATTAGCTTCATACAACAATGCTCCTGTCAGATTAGCCTGTTGGAGACTCGCTCCCCGGAGTTTTGCCTCACTAAGATTGGCTTCTCTGAGGTCTGTATTGTCCAAGCAAGCATCAATGAGGTTGGCTTCCATTAAGTTGGCACCGTACAAGCAGGCGCCAGTAAAATCAACACCTATCATTTTTGTGTCGCTCAAATTGGCGTTTTTCAGGTTGGCTTCAACCATCTCAGCTCCTGTCAATCTGGCAAAAGTTAGATTTGCTCCAGTCAAATCGGCCGCCTTTAGTTTTGCCATTACCAAACAAGCATTCTTGAGGTCTGCAAAATTAAGTTTTGCCCAACTTAAATCTGCTAAAGCTAAATTGATTTCTGTCAAATTTGCACAGGCTAAATTAATATGAATCAGGAAAGCTTCTCGCAAAGAAGCCTGTTTCAAGTTAATTTCATGAAAATTTCTTTCTCCGGCTACATATCGCTTCAGAAGTTCATCCGCATTCATCTGGCTAGCCTCCTAAATTTTACTTAAAATTATACTACTGTACAGTAGACTGTAGCAACCAAATATTTTTAAAGTTTCAGTGTGATTTTTTAACTCTTCGAGTGCCTCGCGAACTAATGCAGAGCAAACATCGGCCTCAACGTCCATAAAGAAAATATATTCTCCGAGCGATCGTTTAGTCGGTCTAGATTCAATCCGACTTAAATTAATACCGCGACTGGCAAATACTTGCAAAGGTTTTACCAGTGTTCCCGGCATATTGGCAGGTACGCTAAAAGCTAGTGAGGTATGGGTGCAATTAGACGGTGAAGCATCGAGGATCAACTTAGCAGCAGATTTTGTGCTGGATTTAATGGATGAGCGATCCGCTGCTTCTACGTTTCCGATTTCTCCACCACTCCTGCTGAGTACCCAAAAGCGAGTGTAATTATCGGGATAATCATTAATGGGGTGAGCTAACACTGGCAAATGATAAAGTTCAGCAGCTCTTGGCGAAGATATCGCTGCTACATTTCTATCTTCCAGATATTGCAATGCTTCCGTGGTTGAATTTGCCGGAATTAATTGAGCTGAGGGAATAAACTGCCCCAACCATACCTGACACTGAGCTAGCGCTTGCGGATGAGAGTAAACTTTTTGAATCTCGTTAAAATTTTTAGCATTAGAAACCAGCGCGTGGGAAATTGGCAAAACTAAGGCGTGTTGAATGCGGAGTTGATCGAGTCGCCACAGTGTATCTAAGGTGACAGTCACGCTGCCTTCGATCGAATTTTCGACAGGCACAACTGAATAGTCAACCTGCCCTACGGCAGATGCCTCTAGCGCTTGGGAAATGGTGGAATAAGGACACAGGGTGCATTCCAAGTTAGTTTTCAGGCTCAACCAATTGACATAAGCTAGAGCCGCTGTTTCTGCATTTGTACCAACAGGGCCGAGATGTGCGATCCTCTTCGAGGGCTTCGCTAACGAAATTTTCATTTAGAGGTAATTTTAGGTTACAAATGTTTGCTTTACTCTCATCAGCTAGCAAGTATGATGAAAAATTAGCGATGTCCCGAAAGCTTTTATCCGTAATTTCTCGGTTGACATTGCTGGGTGCGCGACACAGTGCGTGACTTATGTCACCTTAAAAAAGGTGATAGTTTATTAAGATATGCTTAGGAATCCTATATTTTGATATTTTCTCATGTATATCCGCTTTAATTCTTCCCAATCCGTTGAGATCGCCGTACCAGAGGAACGGGTTCCCATTCAACATTATCTGCGCCAGCCGAGGCGACTGGTGAACGCCCTTGTCGATCAAAGTCGCACAGAACAGCTAAGCGATGACTGTTTCCGCCTAAAAATGCGACCGTTACAATTTATGATGCTGAGCATTCAACCCACAGTAGACATGAGGGTGTGGGCGGATTCGGACGGCACAATCAATTTGGAGTCCGTCGCCTGCGAAATTCGTGGCGTGGGTTATATAAACGATCGCTTTGCTCTCAATCTCAAAGGACAGCTTTGTGTACACCAAAGCAGCGGGGTAGCATACTTGAAGGGAAAAGCGGATTTGGAAGTGCAAGTAGAGTTACCGCCGCCGTTTTGGCTGACGCCCAAACCAATTTTAGAAGCAACGGGCAATGCTTTGCTCAAGAGCGTACTGATGAGCGTCAAACAGCGGTTGATGCACCAGTTGCTCTCCGATTACCGCCGGTGGGCAACCAGCGAAAGTGAGCTAATATCGATCGATCTCCCCCCAATCTTATCTTTAGAAGGGTGAAATCCTACTAGAGAATCTGTTAATTAAGGTATAGGGATATTTAGGCACAAATCAAGCCACTTACCAAAATATTAGTTAGACACTCGAATTGGGCATCTGGAGCTTTGTTGGAACTAGCCAGCAGGGATAGATAGATAGATAGCTGCCGGTCAGTCAAGATCGATTTGAGTGAGCCCTCCAAGCTCATCGTCTTCGATGATTCCCACGCCCCCAGGCCAAGCTGTTGACCTGTCTTTTGAAACTTCGTCGTTTTGGTGGAGTTCGCGCTGCG
Organism: Microcoleus sp. MP8IB2.171; assembly: GCA_030248405.1. GTDB lineage: Bacteria > Cyanobacteriota > Cyanobacteriia > Cyanobacteriales > Microcoleaceae > Microcoleus. The sequence goes on along the minus strand of JARCMA010000382.1, from coordinate 458 downwards.
GTGGCTGGATTATTTTGCCCGGTTGATTCGCTGCGCCCACCCGAATCCTGATTTTTGGCCCGGAATTGCCCAAGCGAATTGTCATCCCGTCCACAACTGACACCTGAGCGATCGGTCTATCATCTACATAAGTGCCGTTAGCACCAAAATTAATAATTTCCCAGCTATTGGCGTGATTCCACAGCTCTACGTGGTGGCGGGAAACTACAGCGCTGTAAATGATTACATCATTGTCGTTCGATCGACCGATGCGAACCACCGGTTCTGATTCAAAACACCAACTTTGAACCGCGACAGACTGGATAGGATGTAAAAGAGTTAAGGTAATCACTGATGTTTTGACACTCCACCGCCAGACAGAAACGGGGATACTTCCAGAGAGATTTTTTGGGAGAAAACTGCAAAAATTTTGATTTTTAAAGGCGTCCTCAGTGCGCCATGATTCCCTCGCTCTGGTG
>JARCMA010000381.1 GCA_030248405.1 Microcoleus sp. MP8IB2.171 | reverse complement strand
GGTATTACCTACTTATCAAGCTTTGAATTTGCCACCTTTTGCTGGGTCTGACCAATCGCAAGAAAAGCCTTTTGTTTCAGCGACAAACTGATTCCAAGGCACCGGCTTCACTGCTTCTGGAGTAGCAAAAACAATCTCAAACAAACCGTCTTCTCTTACTTGGCCCAATCGCACAAATTTAGCAAGGTGGTGGTTGTTTTCTAGCGTCACTTTGCCCTCCGGCGCGTCAAAAGTTTGACCCAAAGCTGCTGCCCGCACTTTGTCCAAATCGTCGGCTGTTCCTGCTTTTTCGACGGCTTGCTTCCACAGGTAAACCATGATGTAAGCTGCTTCCATCGGATCGTTGGTCACTCTATCTTTGCCGTATTTTGCCTTGAAAGCTTCCACAAATTTTTTATTGGCGGGAGTGTCCACAGTCATGAAGTAATTCCAGGCGGCGTAATGGCCTTTGAGATATTCTACGCCGATCGCCTTTACTTCTTCTTCTGCAATACTGACAGACATTGACGGATATTTGTCCGGGCCCAAACCAGCGCCCTGCAACTGTTTGAAAAATGCGACGTTGCTGTCGCCGTTGAGGGAATTGAAAATGACGCCGCCATCTGGCAAAGCGGCCTTAATCTTAGTAATAATTGGCGTGACTTCTGTACCTCCCAAAGGTATGTAATCTTCCCCAACTAATTCGCCACCTTTGGCTGCTAGCTGTGCTTTGATAATGGTATTTGCCGTGCGGGGGAACACGTAGTCAGACCCGATCAGGAAGAATTTTTTGCCTTTATTTTCTAGCAGCCAGTCAACTGCTGGTTCGATTTGCTGGTTCGGCGCCGCCCCGGTATAAAAGATATTCTTGGAACACTCTTGACCCTCGTATTGTACGGGATACCAGAGCATATGATTTTTTTCTTCAAATACTGGCAATACTGCTTTGCGGCTGGCAGATGTCCAGCAGCCGAAGACGGTGACAACTTTATCTTGGTCGATCAATTTTTTGGCTTTTTCGGCAAAAGTCGGCCAGTCTGAGTTGCCATCTTCTACTATTGCTTCGATTTGTTTTCCGAGGACACCGCCAGCTTTGTTGATTTCTTCGATCGCTAATTGTTCGGCATCAACCACGCTTTTTTCGCTGATGGACATTGTGCCGCTCAAGGAATGCAAAATTCCTACTTTGATCGTGTTTCCACCGCCTGCTGCTGATGGCGATCCGGTTGCTGTTGGAGAAGCGGCTGGGGTGGCTGTTGGAGTCGGAGTTCTACAAGCTTTGAGGAATAAACTTGATGTGAGGGTAGCAGAACCGTATAAAAGAAATTTCCGTCGATCGAATCGCTTTGTCATTTTTTCTTGTTACTCTTGAATAGATGAGTCAGATGATTGAGAATAATAACACATAGCGACTTGATATTAAGACTCCCTTAATAAGATAGTTGTATTTTTGGATACAAAATTTATGATTAAGTAAATTAAACTTTAAGGACAATTTCCGACAATTTACAGTACAGTCTCTCAAAACGGTGGCGATCGCACTGCGCTTTGAGTACGATCGGACTTGTGTAAATCACCCTGATTGTCGAATAACAAATTATTTGTCGCTTTAACAAATTAATGCCGTCTCAATAAAATTAGCTGAAGTCCTTGCTACATAAGGAGTGTAGCAGCTTTTTTCACAGCAAAAGTACAGCAGTGACTTTAACACGCTCGTTGTCGCTATTTAAACTTTTGACAAATTCTGTGTGGCTTCTTAAAAAACCGGACTTGCCAAAATTACGGCAGGGTCTAACAAATTAAGCGTCGTTTTTTGAAAAAACAGCTTAGGATCTTGATTAAAAAATCAATTTTTTTTTGAGGCGTGCTGGTGATACGCGATTATACCCGATCGAGATCCGTTGAGGCGATCGCTCCCTTCAAAGCCATTGCAGGAAAGCCAGACGCTTTTTGGCGCTAGCATCCTCGATCAAATCTCCGAAAGCATCCCGATCACCTACCTCCCGCCGTAGAATTCTCCTAAGTTTTGGCGTCGCCAGGGCTGCAACTCTCAACGCCCATCGCATTTACATTGGCGTCAACGCTTTAGATTATTCCGGCTATCGAGACTGTCGCCCCGATTATATTCAAGCCACGCAAGAAGTATTTCGGCTAGGGACAAAACAAGGAAGAGAAAGCGAAGCAATTTCTATCTCAACACCGCTGATTGAGCTAAACAACACAGAAATCATTAAATTAGGCAATAATTGGAGAGTGCCTTCGGAAAAAACTTGGTCTTGTTACCCCGACGGTTAAGTTGCTTGCGGCGTTTGCGATTCCTGTCAGTTACGACTGGCAGCGTTTAATGAGTTAGATTTACAAGATCCGCTGCCTTACACTCCCAACCATAACACTCATCAATAAAAATTCTCTTAAAGATTTTTCCGCACTGAAGTTTAACCAATCGATAATCTATTTTAATGAAAGCTTATTCCAAGTAGCTTATAATAGTTGTGCAATTTTCAACTGCCACTAAAACTCCTAAAAATTATGAAGCGGCGACATTTTGTTGGGTTTTCCCTATTGTTTGTAGCAAGCTGTTCTACAACAGTAAATCAATCTAATCGCAGTTTTTCCAATTTGGCCGTCAGTGAACCAGAAACCCTTGAATTTGCCGTAACTGATATTCAGGGAGCAGAAGATTTACAACAAAATTATCAAGCATTTCGGACTGTTCTTGGGGAAGTTTTGGAGAAAAAAATTGAATTGTTCCCAGTAGATAACTATATAGCAGCAGCCGTAGCTCTCCAGTCTGGTCAGCTAAAATTAGCTCTAACAGGGCCATCTGAATATGTGATTATGCGGGCCCGGACAAATGCTGTTCCCGTCATTGCCATCACCCGCCCCGACTATCACTCAATTATTCTTGTTCCTGCCAATAGCGAGATTAAGTCAGCAGCACAATTGAAAGGTAAAACAATAGCTATGTGGGAAATAGGTGCAACCAGTGGTCATCTAAGCCCGATTAAAATTCTCATGGATGCTGGCTTAAATCCCCAATCAGACTTCAAAATCTCAATGTTGGGGAAAAAGGGTTTGCAGGCTCTTAAAAAAGACCAAGTTGATGCATTAGGAATTGGTATGAGTAGATACAATGATTTACTCAAAATAGATGGTTTATCGGCCAAGAATTTTCGGATTATTGCCACAGGAGTACCCTTACCTAGTGACTTGTTTGTTGCTAGTAGCAACCTGCCTAATACTCTTGTGGAAAAAATCCGCACTCGCCTGGTAGAAAATCAAGATAAGCTAATTGAAGCAATTTTACTTGGGAAAGCTAATGATAAGTATCAAGGAGCTAAACTGGTGCCAGCAAACGACAGTGATTATAACATGATTCGTGAAGTTTATAAAGCCATTGGTCAGGGTAATGTCTTTTAAGATTAAATTTTATTTAATACCGAATTTGTAGTAGAGCTTTAGTCCTTAATCCCTAAACTCTAGGGAATATGGCTCCTACTACGAATAAGAGACTTTCTTTATGTGCATTTACTAATAAAATTGTTAAAATTTAGCTCAGGTTGCCAGTATGCAAAAAATTGAACAGGGAGAAAATGGGGCGGTAAAATTCCACAATCTTACCCTAAATAGACGGAAAAATAAAGCCGCTGTCACGGAAGGCGATCGCGATATCAAAAATTCTATCAAAAAAACTCCCTTGACTGCCATTAACCGCTTCATTTCTCGCTTAAGCATTGCCAAAAAAATTACTTATGGCTACTCGCTAGCAATTGGAATAGCCGTACTAGGAACCACAGGGGGAATGATCTGTGGAGACTATTACCAAAAGCAAGCTTTCCAAGCTCTAACCTTCGCTGATGAGCAACAACATTTGCTCAGGGATTTAGAATATTCCGTGCAAGCAGTGCAGTCACATCCCAAACGCTTAATCTCTGTTTTGGGAGATTCAATCTGGTTTGAATATGAAACTGCTAAGTTCTTGAAAGATGTGGATGTAGTAAAAAAAAATATTGCAGAACTAGCTTTTTTTACGGAAGAACATTCCACAGAATTAGCAGTAAATTCTTCTGAATTAAAGGAACTGTTAAACGGTTACACAACTGCGACAGATTCGTATTCTCAATTGCTCAAATCTTTTTGGCAAGAAATAGATCCCTCCTCATTAAAACCAGAGGAAGTTAAAGATGCACAGCAGCAAGTATTGGATTTAATTAGAGGGGATAAAGCAGTTAAGCTCGATGTGAAGTTTGAGCGGCTGTCAGAGAGTTTGAGCTTGATGACACAAGTAGCTAAGGCACAGCAGAGACAAGCGTACATTAATTTTAATAAAGCTGAGGACTTGCGAGTGCAAATCATCGTAGTGAGTATGTTTGTGTCAGTCGCGATCGCTATTTTTCTAGCCATCTGTACCAGCCGCGCGATCGCCATTCCTCTCCAAGCGGTAACCAGGGTTGCTAAAACTATTACTCAACAAGCAAATTTTGATTTGCAAGTACCTGTCACCACAGAAGATGAAGTGGGAACCTTAGCCAAATCCATCAATCAATTAGTTGAATGGGTAGCAGAATACACCCATGAATTAGAGCTGGCTCGCCAAACTTTGGAAGAGCGAGTAGAAGAAAGAACAGAAGAACTTACAGCAGCACTTTACCAACTTAAGCACACCCAAACCCAGTTAATTCAAACCGAAAAAATGTCCAGTTTAGGGCAGATGGTGGCAGGGGTAGCCCATGAAATAAACAACCCTGTTAACTTTATTCACGGCAACCTAGAATACGCCAACCAGTATATTATAGATTTGTTAAAGTTAATTCGTCTCTATCAGCAAGAATACCCGCAACCCACAGAGGCGATCGCAGAAGAAATCGCAGAGATAGAACTAGACTTTCTCACAGAGGATTTACTAAAACTGCTTGAATCTATGAAAATAGGTTCAGAACGCATTCGGCAAATAGTTTTGTCTTTGCGAAACTTCTCTCGCTTAGATGAATCTCAAATGAAATTAGTTGATATCCATGAAGGCATTGACAATACACTATTGATTTTGAACAGTCGTCTCAAGCAGGGAATTGAAGTTATCAAAAACTATGGAGAATTGCCAGAAATAGAGTGTTATCCAGCGCAGCTAAATCAAGTATTTATGAATATTCTAGTAAATGCGATAGATGCACTCGAAGAGTCAGGGGATAACTCTAAAAAAAGTAAAATTCCTCAGATTTTAATTCAGACGCAAAAGTTGGACAGTAGCCAAATTCTGGTGCGAATTAGCGATAACGGCCCTGGCATTTCACTCGCCATCCAAAGTAAGCTATTTGACCCTTTTTTTACAACTAAAGAACCAGGAAAAGGCACGGGTATTGGCCTGGCAATTTGCTATCAGATTGTGGAAAAACATCGGGGGAAAATAGAGGTAATTTCATCTTTGGGAAGGGGAGCAGAGTTTGCGATCGCACTTCCTGCCTCCTCTGAAACTTGAAGCTATATATTGTCTATTATCAGGACAAATAATTTGTTATTCGACATATGGAGAATAGCGGACTCGAACCGCTGGCCTCTGCGGTGCGATCGCAGCGCTCTACCAACTGAGCTAATTCCCCTGATTTACTACCTTCAATTTAGCATTTTAGATGCCCGATTGCCGAATCTCAAAGGCTTACAGGTTGCATTTGCGTTGACTTCGGCAGACAGTCACCTACATTAGCACGTAACTGCTAAAAACGTCAAGTGTTTTATGCTGCTGGTGGAGTCGGGGCGATCGAGCAAAGTTCCGCTACTCTATCCAATTCTAAATCAGCAAAATAGTCCACCGTCCAATTGGCTTGGCGCTGGATCATGTGAAACGGGTAAGTGTGAGTCACACCCGCAACCTGAATCCCCGCTTTTTTCGCTGCTTCAATCCCCGCAAAAGTATCTTCTAGGGCCAAACACTCGATCGCCCGCAAGTTAAAACCGGGATATTTCTGGTTGAGAAGTTCCACCGCCAACAGATAGCCGTCGGGTTCTGGTTTGCTCGCCGCCAAGTCGTCGCCTGCGACAATTAACTCAAAATTTGCAGCCAAACCCGATCGATCTAACACCAATTCTATATCCGATCGCATTGCCCCACTAACTACCGCCATTTTCAGTCCGGAAACCCGAATTTTGTCAATAAATTCTGCCAAACCCGGATAAATGGGCAATGTTTCCAAACTATTGATTGTTTCCTGATAAGCTTTGGCCTTGCCAAGTAGCAAGCGATCGAGGTATGTTTCTGTCAGATATCGTCCCCGGCGTTTCAGCAGTTCAGTAATGCAAGCGCGATCGCTCCTTCCCAAACAAACTTCTCGAAACTCCCCACGTTTGAGCTGGAGATTTTCATCGAGCATCAGTCGATCGATTATGTTCTCGTGAATCGCCTCGTCATTAATAATAACGCCATTAAAATCAAATAAAACTGCTTTTAGAGTCATTAGTTATGAGTTATGAG
>JARCMA010000380.1 GCA_030248405.1 Microcoleus sp. MP8IB2.171 | reverse complement strand
GCGCGATTTTTGTGTCTGAATTAAGATATTTCTAGAATTAGATTAAAATTCTACGATTCTGAAAAATTAAGGCTCACCGCAACTTATTGAGCGGATACGATTTAGCCCTCCATTAAAGTTTACATATCCGGCGGGAGTGAAACGATTCCAAACCAATACTCACATAAAGTCTTCATTACTTCAACCAATCCTTCAAAAGTGACTGGTTTGGATATGAAAGAATTGGCACCCAAGCGGTAGCAAAGCAAGATATCTCCGCTGCGGTGCGAAGTTGTGAGCATTACAACCGGAATTTGTTGCAAATGGGGGTCAGATCTGATCGAAGTTAGTGTTTCTCGTCCGTCCAGCCTCGGCATATTCAGATCCAAAAGTATCAAGTCTGGCTGATGCCAATTGCTGCTACCAAGATATTGACCACGACGGTACAAGTAGTCTAGCACTTGTTCTCCATTTTCCACAAATTCGCTCGTAATTGCTAATCGAACTTCTCGCAGTGCTTCCTCCATCAAAAAGCGCGTATCCTCGTCATCGTTTGCTATTAAAAGAGTAAATTTTTTCTTTTTATAATTCACCGCTTTGCCTCACTACGAGCGTCTTTTGTGAGGTTGCGGGACTTTAATCCGTGTCTGAATACCTGCACAGCATCTCTTGCCATCATCCGATAAATCTGGCTGAGAACACTGAAAGTGTGTTGCAGCAATTTACCATTTTTCTCGATTTGCAAAGGTTTGCGAATCATGCTTGTTTCACTTGGCAGTCGGTCCGAGAACCTGCAAACTGCAAACACATCACAAATTCTTCTTCGCGAACTAGGGAAACTATTGCATCCCAAAGCAAGATGCTCTGGATACAGTTGAAAAAAATTAACAAGTCTTGCGCGCACCGCTGATTTATAAGTTGTATAAGGATAGAGCTAATAGATTTATATTGATAGATTTTTAGCTCGATGTCATCAGTGAATATGCTACACTTTATAAGCAGTTTTGTAAAGAAAAGATAAAGATATTTAAAGCTTAAGTAAAGGACGGGTGACTGCTTCAAGCCCACTGCTGACTTCACTTTGGTATAGGAATAGAAAAATAAAAAGTCGAGCCTCGATTGGGTTCTGATTCTACCCAAAGGCTGCCGCCGTGCCGATCGACAATTCTTTGACAAATCGCTAAACCGATACCAGTTCCCGCATACTGTTTTTGGGTGTGCAAGCGCTGAAAAATCTGAAAAATCCGCGGATGGTACTGTGAGGCAATCCCAATACCATTATCCTGCACTGAAAACACCCAGCTATCCCCCTGACGCGAAGCGTCCACCTGCACCACCGGCGCTTCACTGCTGCGGTACTTAATGGCATTACCAATTAAATTTTGAAACAGTTGCAGCAGTTGAAAACAGTCACCTTTTACCCGTGGCAAATCCCCCCTAGTAACTGAAGCTTGATTCTCGCGGATTGCCAAATGCAAATTAGCACAAGCATCCTCAAAAACCCGATTGCAATCTATCATCTCAAAAGGTTTCTGACTGCGACCGACCCGCGAATACTCCAGCAAGTCATCAATCAGCGCCTGCATCCGCTCACAAGAATTAACAATATTGCGGATAAATTTATTCCCTTGGGCATCAAGTTGGTTGGGAAAGCGTTTTTCTAATAGTTGAGCGTAGCCGGCAATCGTGCTCAAAGGCGCTTGCAAATCGTGAGAAGCCACGTAAGCAAACTGTTCTAGTTCGGCATTAGAACGAGTTAATTCTTGAGCGTAGCGGGTTTGAGTGTCTAAACTCTCTTGCAGCAATTCTTGTACCAGCTTGCGTTCGGAAATATCCTCGATCGCACAAATCAAATACTGCAGCGTCCCCTTGACATCGCGCATTGCCGAAACAGTAACATTTGCCCAGCGCACTGCCTCATCTTTGCATAGCAAACGCTTTTCCACAGAAAAAGTTTGAATCTTTCCGGATAACAGTGAGCGCAGGTATTCTCTGTCCGCTTCTCTGTCATCTGGGTGAGTAATTGCCTCCCAATTTTGCTGTAACAATTCCGATTCTGCATAGCGGACAATTTGACAAAAGCCGGGATTTACCCGCATAAATTTACCGCAAAGCGCGGTTTTAGCTATGCCGACCGCAGCTTGCTCGAATATCGCGCGGAAGCGTTCTTCGCTGTCTCGTAGGGCAATTTCTGCTCGTTTGCGCTCGGTAATGTTACGAAATGTTACTGCCAGACCATCGTTTAATTTGACCGCCACAATGTGCAGCCAAACAATTGTATCTCGCTCCTGTTCGTAATAAAATTCTTGGTCTACAGTTTCTCCTGTTTCTACTACAGAAACATACAAATCAAATAACCCGTTATTGCTAACTTGGGAAACTTTGGCTAACAAATTCTTGCCAACTATGTCATTTAATAGCAGACCATAAAATTTTTCAGCAGCCGGGTTGATCAAGAGCCACTGGAAATCTACAATATTTCCCTCACTGTTGCGGACAGCAGAATAAGCCACCACACAGTCTAATGAACTATTTAATATGCTAGCAAGCAGCGACTGTGACTGTTGCAGTTGATAATTTTGTTCTTTTAATTGCTGTTGCAGTTTTTGCAAGCGGACTTGCTTGTCGATGCGTGCTAAAACTTCTTCTACTTGAAATGGTTTAGTAATATAGTCAGCGCCTCCTACTCGAAAAGCTTGTAATTTATCGTTCATTTCATCTAATACACTTAAAAATATCACCGGAATTTGTTCGGTTTCCGGTGTCGCTTTCAGTCTCCGACAAACTTCATAACCGTTCATTTCCGGCATTCTAATGTCGAGTAAAATTAAATCCGGGCAATGGGTGATCGCAACATTCAACGCCAGTTGACCGCAAATAGCTCGGTAAACTTGATACCCCTGGGATGTTAGCAGTTTGGATAAGAACCGCAGATTGCTTGGTTGGTCATCAACCACCAATACTTTAATTTCGCTATTATCCATTTATTTTAAAGTCGATTGAGTTAAATCCATTATCTTGTCGAGTCGGTAATCGGCAAGCAAATCTTTTAAAGCCTCAGCTAAAGTTGGATGACTTTCCCAGATGCGATCGACAAGTTGAATCGCCAGCTCTTCATTAACATCATTAGCTGCGTCATAGAGTTCCTGCACCCAGCTTTGAGGCATCTGAGCCAGCAGCCCTCCGAAAAATGAATCGGGTTTTTCGTTCACACAATAACGCCGTAAAGCCCCGACTGGAAGCCGGGGCAACTCTTGATAAAGATAGCGCACTTCCAAGTAGCAAGCCATCTTATCAAAGAGGATTTGTTCTTGAAAAGGTTTCCGCACAAAATCGTCGCAACCTGCGGTAATAATTTCGCCTTTTCTTTCCTCAAAAGTGCTAGCAGTCAGAGCAATAATTACAGTTTGCCGCCCAGTTGGTTTCTCTTTAGCTCTAATTTGTCTGACAGCTTCAAAACCGTCCATTACTGGCATTCGCGTATCCAGCCAAATTAAATCGGGCTGCCAACTTTCCCAAAGTTCAACAGCTTGGAGACCGTTTTCCGCTTCTCGGAGTTCAAAACCAATTGGTTGCAACATTTTCACCAGCAGCAGCCGATTTTCTTGATTGTCGTCAACTGCTAAAATCCGATAAACTGGTTGATCTGGTTCCAATCCGATTACCCGCTGCAAAGTCGCGACTGTTATTTCAGATGAAATAGCAGGAAATACTCGGATGTTAAATTTAAAACTGGTTCCCTCACCTAAAATACTTTCGAGCCCAATTTTTCCGCCCATTATCTCTACATATTTTTTAGTAATTGTTAAACCCAATCCCGTACCGTCAGCCGCTTGTTTTCCTGCTTCTGTTTGCACGAAAGCATCAAATAAAGTATCAATTTCGGCTGCCACTATGCCAACTCCCGTGTCTTCAACTTCAAACAAAATTAAATATTGCTCTGCCCCCCTAGAATTAGGATCGATTTCCGATTCTGCGGGCTGCAGCTTGCCTTCCACGCTCGCGCGCAGCCAAATGCTGCCGCCGTTTCCGGTAAACTTTATGGCATTTCCCAGCAAGTTGATCAAGCAGACGCGCAGCTTTTTTTCGTCAGTTTTTATATATTGGGGAACATTCGCCTGCATGGAAAATCTCAGTTGCAAATTTTTGGTTTCAGCTTTGATTTGAAACATCTCTTCCAGAGTGTCGAGGAGTTGATAAAGGTCAAAGCTGCGTTCATCTAAGCCAATTATCCCTGCTTCTATTTTCGACAAGTCTAAAACATCGTTAATTAGTTCCAGCAAATGTTGACCGCTGCGGTTAATAATTCGGAGATTTTCGAGATTTTCGTGACCGAGTAAGGAGTCGCGACTCATGACTTGGGTGAAACCCAGGATGGCGTTCAGGGGAGTCCGCAATTCGTGGCTCATGTTGGCAACGAATTGACTTTTTGCTAGGGATGCAGCGGCTGCGGCTTCTTCGGCTTTTTTGCGTTCTATTATTTCTTGTTGCAGTTCGGTATTGCGATCGAGCAATTGTTTTTTCAGTCTTTGGATAGTCAGTTGGTGTTCGATTCGCGCTAAAACTTCTGCTACATGAAACGGTTTTGTGACATAATCTACCCCTCCCACTTGAAAGGCGGTTACTTTATCCAATACTTCATCTAAAGCGCTGATAAAAATAACGGGAATTTCTGATGTCTTCGGATCTTCCTTAAGCTGTGTGCAGACTTCGTAGCCGTCCATTTCCGGCATTTTGATGTCGAGCAAAATCAAATCAGGAGAACCAGATCGCGCTGCTCTGATTGCCATTTTGCCGTTAATTACGCCGCGGACTTTGTAGCCCCGATCGGACAGCGTTGCTGATAAAACTTGCAAATTTTCTGGAGTATCGTCAACAATTAATATGTTGCCTTTATTTTCTTCTATTTGATTTTTGGTCATCGATCGCTATTTTTTGTTAATTTAAGAATTGTTGAAATTATGAAAACTGCTTAAATACTCATTATAGCACTCCCTCTTCAATCAACTGCTTTGATATTTACAGAACTTATCGTAGTTGAGATTTGAGATTTGAGATTAAAGAATTGGGAATGACTGATGATTACCAGGGTGTGGAGCTTGGCTAGAAGTAAATTACCCGATCGCCTGCAGGCGAGTTTACAAATAGGCGATCGACCTACATCATTCATAATCCTGAACCTGCCCCTATCCCTTCTTCTTTCATCCTTCAACAATTTCTAAACTCCTCAATCAAATCGATAATCCGATCACATCGGAAGTTATTCGCCAAATCGGCGATCGCGCTGCGGAAACGAGCATTAATAGGAGGAATCGACAACAACAGCCGAAAAATCTCCTCGTTATCAACCGCATCCGCCGCCGAATACAATTCATCAATCCATTCAGCAGGCATAGCTTCCAAAAATGAAGTATTGAGCGTAAAAGCCAAATCAGCCGTTTCAGTTGCCGTGGAAACCTCGGCGGACACCGCAGCATCAGAACTTAGCGAAGCTTCTCGATCATAAACATAGCGGACTCCCAGATACTTAGCCATCTTTTCTAGAATCACTTGCTCCCGAAAAGGCTTCGCTACAAAATCATCGCAACCAGCAGACAAAATCAGCGATCGCTCCTCATCAAAAGCACTTGCAGTCAGAGCAATAATCACCGTTGCTTGACCTTTCAAATGCGCTTTAATTTGTTTAGTAGCTTCGTAACCGTCCATCACCGGCATCCGCATATCCATCCAAATCAAATGAGGTTCCCAACTCGACCACATTTCCACAGCTTGAACGCCATTTTCAGCCTCTTGCACCGCAAAGCCAAGGGATGTGAGCATTCTGACCAGTAGCAACCGGCTTTCCAGGCGATCGTCAACAGCTAAAATCCGGTATTCTGGCTGTCCGGGTTCGAGACCCACCACTCGGCTAGCTGTTTGAACCACCTGAATTTCCACTGCATTAGGGAGCGAAACTTTAACATCAAATCTAAAAATGCTGCCGCGACCGAGGGTACTTGTTACCGTCATCTTCCCTCCCATTAACTGAACGAACTGCTTGCTGATTGGCAAGCCCAAACCGGTTCCTTCTTGAGCTTTTTTCCCGCTTTCTGTTTGCGCGAAAGGTTTAAACAAATTGTCCATTTCTTCCGCAGAAATTCCTGAACCAGTGTCTTCCACTTCAAATAGCAAAAAGCAATTCTCACTTGGCGAAATCTCTGGGTAATTTTTATTTTTTAGCAGCTCATGTTTGAGTCTCAAATTAACACCACCTTCCGCAGTAAATTTAATAGCATTTCCGACGACATTTATCAATACTTGTCGCAACTTGCTTTCGTCAGTTTCTATATATTGAGGCAGATCGGGTGGGCAATCAAAAATTAACTGCAACCCTTTTTTTTTGGCTTGTAGCTTCAGCATATTTTCAGTATTTTTTAGCATTTTGTGCAAGTCGAAGGTGCTGTTATTAAGTGTCACCAGCCCGACTTCAATTTTTGACATTTGCAGAATATTGTTGATCAGAACGAGCAAATGTTCTCCGCTCTGGGTAATAATTCCTAAGTATTGCTGTTGGTCGGCACCGAGATCCGGGTCGCGGGCTAGCAGTTGGCTGAAACCGAGAATTGCGTTGAGGGGAGTTCGCAATTCGTGGCTCATATTCGAGAGAAATTCGCTTTTCGCCCTGTTGGCTCTGTCGGCTTCTTCTTTGGCTTTTTTCAGGGCTATTTCTGCTTGTTTGCGCTCGGTAATATCGCTAGCAGTGCCTGTTGTGCCAATAATGTTTCCTTCAGCGTCCAAACGCGTGATCGCCTTCGTATTTACATCAATCGGTCTGCCGTCTTTTCCTAATACTATACTTTCGTACTGCAACACATCCTCTCCCGTCAGCAAGCGCTGCTGAAGTTCCCAGTTCCGGTCTATTTGTGCTGGCGCTAAAAAATCGCTAAAAGAACAGCCCATCATTTCTTCAGGGTCGTAACCGTAGATTTGTTTCACTGCTTGGTTCACAAAAGTAATGTGTCCTTCTGCATCGCAAGACCAAATAATATCTTGAGAAGTTTCAACTAAATGGCGGTATTTTTCCTCGCTCTCTGCTAGGGCTATTTCTGCCAGCTTGCGGGGGGTAATGTCCATCAAAGTTGTGAAGAGTTTTGTCAGTTGCCCTTGTTGGTTGACAACGGCTTCTCCTCTGGATTCGATGTAGCGGATGAAGCCGCCTTCACTTGTCTGTGACGGGCAATTATCCGCAGCAATTGTCGATTCCGACCGCACAATTCGATATTCCAAACTGTAGGATTCCCCGCTAGCAATAGCAGTGTCGATCGTTGTTTGCCACTTTTGGCGATCGTCCGGATGCACGTATTGCGAAAACTCAGTTAGTGTTGGTGCAGGTTGGGTTGGATCGAGCCCAAAAATCCGAGATAACTCTTCCGACCAAGTAGTTGTATTGGCCGATAAATCGCATTCCCAATTACCGACACGGGCGATTCTTTGCGCTGCTGCTAAAGAAGCCGCTACAGCTCGGAGTTTTTCTTCGGCTAATTTGCGATCGCTAATATCTTGAATCACAGAAATCACGCAGGTTTCGCCATGAATGTCAATTATTTCTGCAGACAGCAGCCCGGTTCTGAGTTCCCCTGTTTTAGTACGAAAATCAAATTCGTAGTTGAGAATAATTTGTTTTTCATCTAACATTTTAAACAACTCGGCGCGGGCTTGTATATTTTCCCAAAGATTCAAATCAAACGCCGTGCGATCGATAATTTCTGCAGCCGAATAACCGATGGTCTGGCAAAAAGCCTCATTAATTTCTAAATAACGACCGTCATTAAATCTGGTAATAGTAATCGGGTTGGGAGAAGAACGAAAAGCTTTAGCAAACTTTTCCTCAGACAACCGCAGTTGTGCAGTCCTCTCCTCGACTAAAGTTTCCAATTCTTGATTCAGCTTTTGGAGTTGAGCATTTTGTTCCGCTAATTGCTTCTCCATAAAATAGCTGTTAATCGCTTCTTTAACCGTCAACTTCAAATCTTCTGACTGCCAAGGTTTCGATATGTATCGGTACAATTTAGCATATTTAATAGTATTCGCCACTGCTTCTAGGTCTGCTTGCCCCGTCAGCATAATTTTGATAGTTTTTGGCGAAATTCTGTGAATCTGCTTCAGCAATTCGTCCCCTTTGATATTCGGCATCAGATAGTCGGAAATCACTGCTACTATTTCGCAGCCCTCAGCCAGTAATTCCTCTATTAACTCTAAAGCATCTTCGCCGCCTTCAGCGGTTTCTAATAAGTGTTCTTCCCCCAGGGTTTTTTTTAACTCAATTTTCAAACTTTCAAGAATTATCGGTTCGTCATCCACGCAAATAATCACAGGTTTATTATTCATATTTTTGTCAAACCAGATTTTATAGTTTCTACTAATTCTTTGCGCTCCCACGGCTTGTACAAACAACGGTGCAAGTTTGCTTGCTCTTTCACCCGTGCTATTGCTACTTCGTCTGCTTGCCCGGTCAGCATGACTTTCACAATTTTAGGATATTTTTGGTGAACCATAATCAAAAAATCATCTCCTTTAATCCCTGGCATTAACCAGTCAGATACTATGACCAAAATATCACTTTCATCTTCTTTTTGAATTTCCTCCATAATTTCCAGAGCTTCATCTGCATTTTCTGCTACTTCATAGAGGTAAGCATCCCCAAATTCTTTTTTAAGTTGAATTTTTAAACTATTTAAGACCCAATACGGTTCACTTAAGAGAGATCCCCCCTAACCCCCCTTAAGAAGGGGGGGACAAGAATGCTCTCAAAGTCCCCCTTCTTAGGGGGATTTAGGGGG
>JARCMA010000379.1 GCA_030248405.1 Microcoleus sp. MP8IB2.171 | reverse complement strand
TATTTGCCCAACTTTTAGCAAGAACCAGAATTCAGCCACAAACCGCTAATTCTCCTTACGAAACAGTACACATTCGTAAAGACGGTACTCCCGTCCACCTGCGCGTCAACAGCATCGTCAACCAAGCTGAAAACGGCGCTATTTTAGGCTTGTGCGGAACGGCGACAGATATTAGCGATCGCAAGCGATCGGAAGAAGCACTCCAAGAAGCTACAGACCAACTTCGCGCCGTTTTGGATGCCGTACCTGGACTGATTTCTTGGATCAGTTCAGATTTGCGGTATATTGGAGTCAACCAGCACTTAGCAACCTCATTCAACCTGTCTCCTGAAAGCTTTGTCGGTCAAGAAATCAACTTTCTCGACAAAGGCTCGACTTTCGGAGAACTGATCCGAAATTTTTTTGACAGTTCATCTCAGCAAACCTGGCAAGAAATAGACATAGAAATTAACGGTTTCGTCCGCAACTATTTGATAGTAGCTCAGAAATATCATCATGGAACCGCAGCAGTTTCCGTAGGAATAGACATTACCGACCGCAAGCGTGCAGAAGCTCTAAAAAACCAATTGATCTGCTCGCTACAAGAATCAGAACACAAATTTCGTAGCCTTTATGAAGCCACCAGCGACGCAGTAATGTTGCTTGATGAAAAGGAGTTTTTTGACTGCAACCCCGCCACCTTAAAAATATTTGGCTGTAGCAACAAAAAAGAATTTTACGGCAAGCATCCGAGGGAATTTTCCCCGCCATTTCAGCCTAACGGACAAGATTCAGCCAGTTTAGCGACCCAGAGAATGAACACAGCAATGATCATAGGTAGCTGTCGATTTGACTGGGTACACAAACGACTCGACGGTTCAGAATTTTTCGCAGAAGTTCTGTTAAACGCAATGGAAATTAACGGAAAAAAATTTCTCCAAGCAGTAGTACGCGACATTACAGATCGCAAACGGGATGAGGATCAAATCAAAGCCTCCCTCGCCGAAAAAGAAGTTCTCCTCAAAGAAATTCACCACCGCGTCAAAAACAACCTCCAAGTTATTTCCAGTTTGCTCAAACTTCAGTCACGCTACATCCAAGACAGCAACGTTAGTGAAATGTTAAAAGAAAGTCAAAACCGAGTCAGATCAATGGCCCTGGTTCACGAACAATTGTATCAATCCAAAGACTTGTCAAACATTGACTTTGCTGAATACATCCAAAATCTCGCCCACAATTTATTCCAAGCTTATGAAAATCATGCAGAAGGCGTCAAGTTGCAAACAAATATTGCGCCGTGTTCTCTCAATATTGATACGGCAGTTCCTTGCGGGTTAATTATCAACGAGCTTGTGACAAATGCTCTCAAATATGCCTTTAAAGGACAAGTTAAAGGTAAAATTGACATAGATTTCACTTTAGATAATAACAGAGTTTGCGTGCTAACCGTGAGCGACAGCGGAATTGGTTTTCCTCAAGACTTAGATTATCGCAAAGCCCGAACGTTGGGTTTGCGACTGGTCGGGTCTTTAGTCAAGCAAATCCGGGGGGGAATAGAACTGTTAGAAACTGCTGGCACGACTTTTAGAATAACCTTTTGTCAACCCAAATTGCACTCTGAGGAGAAAAATTAGTGTCCAACACAAAAATTCTGATAGTTGAAGACGAGAGCATCATTGCAGAAGACATTTCCGACAGTTTGATATCTCTAGGATATAGAATAACTGGCATGGTCTATTCGGGAGAGGAAGCAATTGAATCGGCAGCCAATTTGCGCCCGGATTTAGTTTTAATGGATGTTAAACTGCAAGGAGAAATCGACGGCATTACAGCAGCCGAAGAAATTCGCTTGCGCTTTCAAATTCCGGTAGTTTATCTGACAGCTTATGCCGATGAAACTACTTTGCGACGAGTCAATAGTACAAAACCGTTCGGCTATATTGTCAAGCCATTTGAAGAAAAAAACTTGCACACAACTATTCAACTGGCACTCTACCGACATCAGTATGATAGCTTGACGAACCTGCCGAATCGTTCATTTTTTCGAGAAAAGTTAAGTCGAGTATTAGATGGTCAAAAAGAATTGTCAGGATTCGTTCCAGTTGTCACGCTTAGCTTAGATAAAATCAACCGCATTAACAGTACCTGGGGACACGATATCGGCGACTCAGTGCTTTGCACCATCGCCCAGCGGCTAAATAACTGCATGGAAAACATTAATATTGTTGCTCGTTTGGAAGCGGCAGAATTCGCGCTGATTCTTAAACCAGTTGCAGAAAAACAGGATGTGGCTAAGATTGCTCAAAACATTTTAGATCTTGTATCCCAAGGTATGATTGTCAAAGATTGCGAAGTCTATGTCACTGCTAGTATGGGGATCTGCTTGTATCCTGGGGACGGCACCGACGGAGATGAAATGCTGAAAAATGCTTATATAGCAATGTATCAATCTCAGCAGAAAGGCGGGAATAATTATCATTTTTATACAGCAAAAAATGCCAATTTTTTTATTAAGACACTTCTTCAAGAAACTTCACTGCGCCATGCTTTAAAAAGCTCAGAATTTGAAGTATACTATCAACCTCAAATAGAAATTAAAACAGGTAAAATGATTGGTGCTGAAGCTTTGGTTCGCTGGAATCATCCAGAACGGGGGCGAGTTTCTCCGGGGGAATTTATTCCAATGGCTGAAGAAATGGGCTTGATTGCACCATTAGGCGAATGGGTATTAGAGACTGTTTGCCTGCAAACGAAAGCATGGCAAAGAGCAGGTTTACCGCCCCTGCGAGTGGCAGTTAACGTATCAGCCCGTCAATTCGAGCGCAAAAATTTCACGGAAAGAGTCAGGGAGATATTAACAGAAACCGGTCTCGATCCCAAGTGTTTGGAATTAGAACTGACGGAAAGTCTGGTTTTGCAAGACGAAATTGCAGCAGCTAAAGCTTTTACGGTGTGGAGAGATATGGGGATCAGGATAGCAATTGATGATTTTGGGACGGGATATTCTTCTTTGAGTTATCCAAAACGCTTTCCGTTTGATGCGATCAAAATAGACAAGAGTTTTATTCGCGACATTGCAGACGATCGCCAAAATGCAGCGATAACAATAGCGATTATTCAAATGGCACACTGCATGAACATGACTGTGGTGGCTGAGGGGGTAGAAAATGAGCAGGAACTTGATTTTTTGTGCGAACACGAATGCGACGAAATTCAAGGCCATCTTTTCAGTCAGGCTTTGCCAAGGGCTGAGTTTGAAGCGTTGCTGAAAACCGATAAGTGCTGGAATTTAGATCAATTCCGGTTGCAATCCTCATGATAGTTGACTGTTGACTGTTGACTGTTGACTGTTGACTGTTGACTGTTGACAACTGCCCACTGACAACTGACAACTGCCCACTGACTAATTTAAAAGATACGATCGCCCAACCAACCTCCCAGCCACAGCCCAAAACCGGAAGTAGCCACCAACAGGATAAACGTATAAAGCCCGCTGCCGTTGTGGATCAACCTTTCAGCAGCTACCATCCGCGCCACAACTCCAGCAATAATCCCGATCGCAGCCCAAGCCCCATAAACACTCTTAGACCCGGCGATAG
>JARCMA010000378.1 GCA_030248405.1 Microcoleus sp. MP8IB2.171 | reverse complement strand
TCTTCAGTCCGCGGAGGCGGACATCGTTTGTGTAGGCGCGGTTTCAACCGCCGTCTTATCTAAAGTGATTAGGCTTTAGGAATTAGCTGCAAGAAACTCTCAAAATCATTCACAGCTTTTTTATAACTAGCCGTGACTTTTGCATAGTCAAGCCCTTTAGCAGCAAGATCAATGTTAACCAACTCGGTAAACAAACTCTTAGTTAAATCAACAGCTTGTTGTTGAGAACTAGGCAACAAACTCGCAGAGACGGTTTTCATGGTGTTCCGCAAGTCGCCTAGAGGCCCGTGAATGTAAGTTCTGGTATCAACCCAATTCCGTTTTTGAATTAGGGTTCCCAGCTTATCCATGCGCGATCGGAACTCTGTCAGGCTAGGAACATAGCGCTGAATTTGCTGGGTCTGGGCTGCTGTGTAAGTCGTTGGAACTTTTGCTTCGACACTGCTGCAACTAACCAGAAATGCCATCAAAAACGCCATCATCAAGGCAAAAAATGAACGGGGACGAGTCATATCGATTTTAGATTTTAGATTTTAGATTTCTCGTTCTCAGGAAGAGGCTGGGAATGCAGCTCGGCGAGGAGCTGGTTCACTGACCTAGCACCGAGAGTTATGTACAAAATATTATTTTACCTCCTGGCGGCGCAGAAAAGTGATCACAGCATTTCCAACTTTTTCTGACCAATGTTCTTGAGGATAATGCCCCGCTTGTTCCAGTGTGACTAACTCTGCATTTTCCAAGGAACCGACTAGCTTTTGAACTGGTTCAACACTCAGCCAAGGATCTGTCAAACCCCAGACAAATAAAGTTGGTCGAGTCCATCCTTTCAAGCCGGATTCAATTTCGGCCATTGACTGCGGCAATTGAATATTGCGGACAGTATTCATCAGCGATCGACCTGCATCCGAACTCTTCAAAAACGGGCGGCGGTAAACATCTAAATCCTTGTCTAATACTCTGATGCGACTTCCGCCTTCGAGGGTTCTGTCCACCAAAAGTGGGTCTTGGGTGATCATATCGCCAATAAAAGGCAGCCCCAACTGCTGCATTTTCCAAGGCAATTTGATATCTGCTGAAATTGGTGTATTTATGACCACTAAACGATCTATTTTATCGGGATTTCGTAAAGCGTATTGAATGCCGACAGATGCTAAAAATCCTTGGACAACGAGGTAAAATCGGTCTAATTCTATAGCTTGAATAAAGCCAGCGAGGGCGTCAACAAAAGCATCGGGAGTGTAGGCAAAGTCGCGCTTGTCTGGTTTTGTCGATCGCCCGTAACCCACCCAATCTGGGGCGATCGATCTAAATCCCTGTGCCGCCAAATCCGGCATCATTACAGTCCAGGTAAAACTCTGGGACGGCAAACCGTGCAGCAGCAGTACGGGCGGTTTCTCAGTTTCGTTAATCGGATTTGTTTCCCGATAAAACCATTTCAGCGAGCCTACTTCAACTATTTTCTCATCAATTAACATTATTTTACTGGTTATTTATCAAAGAATAAGGCGGGGAATACCCGCCCTACTTACCTAATAGTTGGGTGTGCACAGAGCACCTTACCCAACTAATCAAAGTCCCGCTTAGAAATTCATTTCAGCAGCTTGAACTTTTTCGACCTGTTTCTTCTTGAGAACCAGCATGATTTGAGCCAGCATGGTTATAGCCACGAAAGCCATCAATCCTTTAACTCGACCTGCACTTTGCAGCACAATTTCTACATCTTTTTGACCGAAGCCGCCCACACTAGGATTGTTCGTCAAAAGTTCGCCGGCAGCAACTGTTTGTCCTTCAGTAACAATCAGTTCTGGGCCTGCGGGAATTGTATCAACAACCGCTGCACCTTCTGCTGGTTGGATTGTCACTTCATAACCACCATCTTCAAGTGTGGTAATCTTAGAAATGGTGCCAGCTACCGAAGCATTATAAGAAGCATTGTTGCTCTTAGCGCCTGTAGGATAAAGCTGACCGCGACCCCGGTTGCCGCCGACATAAATTAGATATTTGCCGTAGTGAACTGACTTGTCAGTTTCAGGATTTGGCGACAAAATAGGGAATACCAATTCTTTGTATTGTTCACCAGGCAGCGGGCCCACTAAAACAATATTTTCTTGGGTTTCGCTGTAAGGTTGGAAGTAAAGACCGCCGACTTTTTCCTTCATTTCTTCGGGAATTCTGTCAGCGGGAGCAATCTTGAAACCTTCGGGCAACATCACAACTGCGCCTACGTTCAAGCCGCCTTTGCTGCCGTCGCCGACAACTTGCTGCACGTTAGTATCGTAGGGAACTTTGACAATAGCTTCAAAAACTGTGTCCGGCAAAACAGATTGTGGAACTTCAATTTCAGTCGGTTTTACACCGAGGTGGCAGTTGGCGCAAACAATGCGGCCTGTGGCTTCGCGGGGAGTAGCGGGTGCTGTTTCCTGGGCCCAGAAAGGGTAAGCAAATGCTGCTTGGGGAAGTGCGATATCGCTGGTGAGGAAAAATGCGGCGGTGGCGATCGCAATTAAGGCAGTTTTGGCGATCGTCTCGACACTGCGGCGAAATATCGCAGATAAATTAGTTTGTGGCATTAGAGTATTCAATCTCAAAGGTCAGACAATTTAGTGATTGGTCATTGGTCATTGGTCATTGGTCATTAGTTATTAGTTATTGGTTATTAGTTATTGGTTATTGGTTATTGGTTATTGGTTATTAGTTATTAGTTGTTGGTTGTTGGTTGTTGGTTATTGGTTATTGAAACTAACTGCTAACTGCTAACTACTAACTACTAACTACTAACTACTAACTACTAACTGCTAACTGCTAACTAATGACTAATGACTAACAACTAAGACCACCAAGGTTCTTCGCCGTTGCGGAAATCTGTTTCTGTCCAAGTGGTAAAAGCAATCTTGTCATCTGCGACAGTGGCGTGGGCTAGGGCCAGAGACAAAGGCGCGGGGCCGCGTACCACTTTGCCCTCATTGTTGTATTGAGAACCGTGACAAGGACAGATAAACTTGTTTTCGCTAACATTCCAAGGCACGACGCAACCCAAGTGAGTGCAGACTGCATTGATGCCGTAGTCGGCGATAGATAAGTCTTCTTTCACCACAAGATAAGTGGGGTCGCCTTTGAGACCTTGGGCCAAAGTACGATCGCCCGCCGGGTGCGAAGTCAAATATGTGCTAACGATGATGTCGTTACCCAAAGCGTCTTTAGCTGTGACACCGCCACCGGCAGCCCCACTCGACGGAGGAACAAAATACTGGACAACGGGATAGAGTGCGCCCAGTGCCACACCTGTGACTGTACCGAACGTCAGCAAATTCATAAATTGGCGACGCCCCATATCGGGAACATCGGGATTTCCAGCAGAAGATTGAGCCATGACCTGCCTTTACGGTTTTAAGTTACGTTTGTTTGTTAGCTGTTAGCGAACCTGTACGTGCAGACAACTGGGATAATTGCCGTTAATCTGCTAGCACAAATTTCAGGCCGCGAAAATTCCTTTTAAGAATGCGCCTTCCAGCCTTTATTAGAGTATTATTACATTTTTTGAACTTTGTCTTTTATTGTTTAATGGATTAACTCAGGAGCAACCATGACGGGCAAGGATTTACACCAGCTACTGCTAGAAAAATGGGGAAAGTCTTACGATATCAGATTGCGGCGAACGCGGGGCAAGATTTTTGTGCAAGTTATGTGGAAATATCTAGAACAGGCGTCTTTTCCGATGACGGAGGCTGATTATTTCGAGCATTTGGATGCGGTGGCCAATTACCTCAACGGCTGGGGCAGCACGGAACAGGTGAGAGAATACATCGTGACTACTCGCGATCGCCCGCGCTTGGGCAAAGCTGTCAGCGTTCCCCTAGATTTGGGTGAAAGAGCCTCGGAGTGGTTGCTAGACGAGTTTTGAGTCCGTTGTCCGTTGTCAGTTGTCCGTTGATAGTTGTCCGTTGTCCGTTGCCCATCTCGTGGCGTGTAAAGTTTTATGTCTAACCGGGACTCAATTTTTCGGGTTCAAAGTCCCAAGCATCGTGATGCGAAGCTGTTAACAGAGATACAGGCGGTAAAAAATCAAGCTATCGCCCAACTAATTTCCGCAGTTTTTTAGATTCAAACTCTTGTATTGCAGGCTTTCCGGCGTACCATACCGTAGGATGGAAGTGCGACAACAACCTTTGGGGCTGCTTAATTTAGGGCGATCGAATTTCTAGCTTACCAAAATCATCGGAACCAATTTCTGTCAACAATTTCACATACAATGAGTGTCAGATATCTTGTGAAATTTAGGAGAATGTTGTAATGGGTGTTGCAGTTGGAATGGTTGAAGTCTTAGGATTTCCCGCTGCCGTAGAAGTTGCAGACTCAATGGTGAAAGCAGCCCGAGTTACTTTAGTTCGCTATGAAAAGATAACCCGTGCTTACTGGACAATTATAGTTCGAGGAGATATTTCTGAAGTCCAAGCAGCCGTTGCTGCTGGAATTGAATCAGTTAAAAAGGTCGATGGCGGAAAGTTGCTATCGTATCACATAATTGCTCGTCCCCACGAGAATCTCGATTACATTTTGCCGATCGGCTACACTCCAGAAGTCGAACAGTTCCGAATGTAGTCAAAGTTTTGACAAAACTTTGGTGTGAAATTTTAACTTTTAGTAATTATAGAGGCGCGGGCGATCGCATCTCTATATTTTTTATGGTTCGATAGTTCGGCGGTTGAAACCGCTACTACACAAACAAAGTCCGCCTCTGCGGACTAAGAGATAAAGGAAGTATTTAGCCAAGAGTTGATATTATCTATCTCTTTTAGCGCCCTAAAAGCTTCACCAAACCAACGCCGCCAAAGTAAAGAGCGAGCACCGCACCTCCTAAAAGACTTTGCGTTAAAGGGTCAGTAGAAGGCGTTAAAACCGCTCCCAAAACCGCCGCTCCCAAGACTACATAACGCCAACCGGATAGCATTTGGTTGGAAGAAACTATGCCCAAAACACCGAACAATACTTGGACAATCGGGATTTGAAAAGCTAAACCCGTGCTGAACATTAACAACAGCACAAATTTGAAGTATTTGTCGATCGACCATAATTGCTCTACAACATCCGCCCCGTAGGTAACAAAGAAGTTCAACGCCGCCGGAATCAGAGCGATGTAAGCAAATACCAGCCCGCCCAAAAATAGGAAACTCGAACCCAAAAATACGGGCCCTAGCAACCCGCGTTCTTTGCGAGTCAAACCTGGTAGCACAAATAGCGCTATTTGGTAAAAAATAAACGGACTTGCAATTAGCAAACCGCAGTATCCCGCTACTTCGATAGAAACAAAGAAATACTCGCCAGGAGCTAGTTGCAGAAACTTCACGGGCCCTGCCGGTACTTCTAGCAGTTGCACGATCGGCTTAACTGTCAAAAAGCAACCAACTACACCTATTGCTACGGCAATTAGTGAGTAAAAAAGTCGCTGTCGCAATTCTTCTAAATGGTCGAATAAAGACATCTCAACTTCGTCGGGAAGTTCGTCTAGAAATTCGTTTTCGAGATTGCGGGAACCAATGAAATCGTCTGCGACTGGTGTAATGCTATTTTCCGCGCTAACTTGTTCGAGGTTGTTGTCGGAATTTTGTTCGGATGTCTCCAAGTCTGAGGGCACAGTCATAGGGATTTTGGATTTTATTTAAGTTTTACGTTTATTAGTCTTGGAGGTAGGTGAGTGCAAAAACCGGGTTTCCGGGTTAAGTTCCAATACGGTTGGGTTGACACTGTTTATTTCCCGGAGATCCCCCTAAATCCCCCTTAAGAAGGGGGACTTTGAGATCACTCTTGTCCCCCCCTTTTTAAGGGGGGTTAGGGGGGATCGGGCTTAACCCAAGCGTATTGAGTTAAGGTCGATCGCCCTTTTTACTGTAACTCCAACCGCGCAATTTTGGGCTAACCCTTGCCACGTAAGATATATAATGTCTGAGTCGTGTTGGTCAAACATAGTTTTTTTAACCGTCAATGGCGATCGCAATTTTACCGATCGCGCGGCCCGTTTCGCTGTAAGCGTGGGCTGCTGCTACTTCTTGTAAGCTGTAAGTGCGATCGACAATCGGCTCAACTTGCTCGGATTCGATTAACTCCCGCAAAGCCCCTAAATCGCTGGTGTTGGCATTGGCGACAATTAATTTAGCTTTTTTACCCGATATAAACCAGCTCATCAACATCGGTGCTAGGTTCTCGAAACTTGGTAAAGTCGATATATAAATTCCCTCGGCTTGCATCACTTTTTCGCATTCAGCAAATGTTTTTGTGCCGACAGCATCCAAGATGATATCATACTTTTCGGGCTGTTGAGTAAAGTCAATCTCTGCGTAATCCAGGACAAAATCGGCTCCCAAACCCTTGACAAAATCTCTATTTTTGGCGCTGCAAACTCCCGTCACTTCCGCGTTCATTGCTTTCGCAACTTGCACGGCAAAAGTGCCGACTCCGCCGGAAGCGCCGTTAATCAATACTTTTTTCCCCGCTTGAATTTCACCCAAATCTCTCAGCGCTTGCAAAGCAGTTAAACCTGCGATCGGCACTGCTGCTGCTTCTTCATGGGTGATGTTTTTAGGCTTAATTGCTGCCATCGATTCTGGCACGACAGCGTATTCGGCACAAGCACCGCCATTCATGGGATTTAAGAAGGTATAAACTTCATCTCCTGGTTGAAATTTGGTGGCTTCCCGGCCGACTTCTACGACAACTCCTGATATATCTGAACCGACAATTCGAGGAAAGTTAAATCCTGTCAATAGTTGCAGGTGTCCTTGCCGGATTTTCCAGTCTACGGGATTGACGCTGCTAGCGCGAACTCTGACTAACAATTCGTTGGATTTGGCGATCGGCTTTTCCAACTCTCGGTATTGCAATTCCTCGGCTGAACCGTAGCGATCGAACGCAACTGCTTTCATGGCAAATTTTTAGGTGTATTTCCAATAGAACACAATACGGTTCACTTAACACTATTTATACCCCGGAGATCCCCCTAAATCCCCCTTAAGAAGGGGGACTTTGAGGGCATTCTTGTCCCCCCCTTTTTAAG
>JARCMA010000043.1 GCA_030248405.1 Microcoleus sp. MP8IB2.171 | reverse complement strand
TCACCACCCACAAGGCTAGTAAATCCTCCCGACAACACTCAAGGAAAAATGACCTTGAAAAAAACAATTTACGGCAACATATCGCCAAAATCAATAGTTTATTCGGGAGCGGGTTTGTTTTTTGCTCAAAACATGATGTACCGCCACACAATCACAGTTTACGACAGGAACTTTAAATTAGTCAAGACTATTCCCGATACAGTAAACTTGTCGAAGTTCGGGTTTTCTAAATTCAAAGGCAATTATAAAGGATCTCCCGTAGAAGCTGCTTTTTCAACCGATGGCAAATATGCCTACGTCTCCAACTACAAAATGTACGGTTCGGGGTTTAGCAATCCGGGAACCGACAGGTGCTCTCCAGCGGCAAAACACGATCAAAGTTTTCTTTACCGCATCAATACCCAAACTTTGAAAATAGAAAAGGTAATTCCTGTAGGTGCAGTTCCCAAATTCAATGCTGTTTCGCCTGACAATCGCTTCGCGCTCGCTAGCAATTGGTGCAGTTGGGATTTGAGCATAGTTGATATCAATAAAAATCTCGAAATCGAGCGAGTGAAACTGGGTGCATATCCTCGGGGTATTGTTGTTACTCCCGACTCAAAAAATGCCTATGTGGCTATCATGGGTTCTTCCAATATTGCGAAAGTGAATCTCATCGACTTTTCGGTAGAATGGCTGAGAAATATTGGCAATGCGCCGCGTCATTTGACGATCGACCCCAATGGAAAGTATCTTTATGCCACTTTAAA
The DNA here is from genome assembly GCA_030248405.1 of Microcoleus sp. MP8IB2.171. Taxonomy (GTDB): domain Bacteria; phylum Cyanobacteriota; class Cyanobacteriia; order Cyanobacteriales; family Microcoleaceae; genus Microcoleus. The sequence continues at coordinate 17,583 of JARCMA010000043.1, read as the reverse complement.
TGGTGAAGGAAATGTGGCAAAAATTGACCTAAAAACGGGTAAAGTGGTGGACAAGGTTTCGACTGGAAAAGCCCCTCGCAGCATGACGATTTCTGATCAGGGAAAACTGCTTTATGTGGTCAACTATTTCTCGAATACTGTTAGCAAAGTTAGGACGAGCGATATGAAAGTGCTGCAAACAGTGAAGGTTAATTCAAGTCCGATCGGGATTACTTACGATCCGGAAACTAATCAGGTTTGGGTAGCTTGCTATTCGGGGAGTATTATGGTGTTTCAAGATTAATTTAGTTGTTTGGTAGTGAGGGCTTCAGTCCTGATTACAAACAATAACGATTAAATGTTATTGGGGCGGGCTAGGAGCAACGCCCCCTAAAATATTACTTGGACAACTTTAAAGGCTTCACAACATACTCAGAAGACTTAGCAGGTACTTGACCTTTTTTGGCCATAGCTTGGTAAATCATGGCTGCTACTTCAGCGCGAGTTGCTGTTCTATTAGGCTGCAAAAGTGTGCGCTTCGGGTGGTTGACAACAATGCCAGCTTCTGTGGCTGATGCTACTTTGTTAAGTGCCCATTTTGGCACTTTTGCCCTGTCTGTATAAACTTGTAAAGTTTTGGTTGCTCTTGTTGATGGTTTCAGGCTCAAACCGCTCGCTAAAGCTGCGATGACTTCGACACGCGGAATCTGTTTTTCGGGACGGAACTCATTGTTTGGGTATCCTTTAAGATATCCAGTTTTGACGGTGTGGTCGATCGCAGGAGCTACAGGACTCTTCTCTTTTACGTCTTTAAAATCAATCGGTTTTCGGATCGGCTTTTTGTCGTCGGACATTCGCTGAATTAAGCGCGCTAGTTCGGCTCGCGTCATCGGTTCGTCGGGACGAAATTTACTGTCAGTCAAATCAGTAAAGATTTTCCGATCGACTAAAGCTACAATGAACGGACGCGCCCAATATTTGTCTGGAACATCAGAGAATCTAACGGGCCCAACTTTGGGTTTATCCGCTTTCGGTTTATCGTCTTTCGGTTTGGTAATTGCTGGAGCGGGAGTCGATCGCGCAATTGGCGTGGGAGGAACAACGATCACCCCCACGGGAGGATTTTGCGGTAAAATCGGCCCTAAAGGTGCCACAGGTGCGACTTCCCGTTGTGAGGGAATGAGCGTTGTAGCGGGCGATCGCAAATCCGAACTTGGCGATTCTGGCGTTAATATTCCCGGGCTCGCGGGTGTGACAGCAGGTTGAGAAAAAACGGCTGGAAATTGCCAATTTCTGGCATTCAATCGATCGGGATTTTTACCTGTTACCCAAAATAAAATTGCTCCCATCGTGCCGAAGGCAACCAAGATAGCAATCAATTCATCCAATCCTAGAGGATTTCTTTCCCCTGACGGGGGTTGTGAAGAAGACATATTGTCACCTACATACCAATGTAGAAATTAAATCACATATTTTTTGGGTCTGGGGGAAACAGAGCGGCTAAATCAACTATTCCAAACTTCTCACTCTCAATACCTGCGGCGGCGTGGCATCGGGAGAATATATAAAATCAACTTTTACCGATCTCAGTTGCTGATTTTTGCCATCTTCAACTCAGCGCCTTCTACCCCCGGAAGAGCGACTCCGACTCGGTTGACGAGAATTCCTGCCACTACCAAAACTCGGCTGCCGCTTGTTTTGATTTTGACGCGGCTGCGGCGATCGCCTCAAAGTGCTGCCCCCGTAACCCGAACCGGTCGATCGATTGCCATTTGGCCGTGCTGAGGGTCTTACTGGCTGGTTATATGTGGGCGATCGCAAGCGGCCGGTCGTCCTTAAAACTTGACGGTTTCTCACAACTGGAGGCGGAGTTTTGTAGCGAGTTTGATATTGGTTAACAGCTTGGCCGTAAGTATTGCCATACCCGCCATATCCTGTCATAATTCCCGGCTGATAGACTGGCGGCATATAATATTGGGGTCTAAATAACAAACTGCCGATCGCCTGACCAGCTACAGCCCCAGCAAACGGTGCCCAGAAGCCAGATTGCTGCCGCACTACTACGGTTTGTGGCTGACCTGTTTGAGGATTAGGAACAGTTTCGGTAACGTTGTGAACGTACTCAATTTTAAAATCTTCTGTCAAATGCAAAACCGCTTGATTGTTATCCAAATTTAGATAACTTTTCTTGCCTGCCGATGTTTCTTCATCTGTTAAGCGAGCCATTTGCAAATCCTTAGTGCGGTAAACTGGGGGACTGCCGGCGGGAGTATTCAGCAACATCAAACTGTATTCGCCATCCGCATCGTCGTAGGTAGCTTGCTGTACAGAATATTGACCTTGACTCAAGTTATTATTATTTGGTGCAGGACGCACTGTGTTAATATTTGGATTTCCAGCAGGATTTGTCGAAGTTTGTCTGCTAGGAGAACCGCAGGCGGTTGCCGTTACTAAAAAAGTTAAAGCCATGAAATAAATTGTCAGTTTTCGCAGCATCATAAATAGTAATTTGTAATTTGTAATTTATAATTTATAATTTGGCATGGGTTGTTTGATAGTGGCTCCTTCTTCCTTCTTCCCGACATCAGTTACATCAGTTACATCAGTTACATCCCTTACTGAATCCGTTGCCGCACTTCTTCCTTCCTTAAAGGGGAATGAGTTCAGGGAAATTGACCAACACTTGGTCGTTGGTAAGTTCGTCTCCCAACTGTGCGGGAGAAAAGTGAACTTGCACAGCTCGGAGCCTTTCCTGGTAATGTAAATTAATCAGGGCTTTTAAACCGACTTTCAGCGCGCTGATGTCAGCGAGGTCAGTTTCTAGGGCAGGAACTTCGCCTTCATACGCAACTGTCAGCATCACTACGACATTTCTAGTTACCGGCAAAGACAAGGGGGATTTTTTATCATAAACAGATGTGCTGTATTGAGGCTCGCTGAGATAGCGATCGGCTGAATCTGTGAAAAGTTCATCCACATAATCGCCGGCTTCCCCTTCATTCCAAAAAACATCGCCTTCATTGGCGGCTGATTGCCAGTAGTTGTCGTACTGTAACAGGTGATTGCAAATTTCTACAAGACCTTCTCCTAAAACTGCTATGTCGCCATCGGCATCAATTGCTTCTCTGGCGGTGCGGTTGAGAACTCCTAACAGCGGTGCAACTTCTTCGCCTGTTAGGTGAACGAACACCCGGCAAACTGCCAATCTAGTTTGACCTGTAAATTGATTGAATCGATCGCGCCAAGCATTCATAAGAACCTATAGTTGTAATCTGTAGGGCTATATTTCCAACCATAGCAGGGGATTTGAACTCTTGCCGTCTACCCTCAGATTGATCTGAAGAGTATTTTTAGCGATCGCCTCGGCAGCCTACTGTCTCGCTTTGACTCATCTAATTTTATAGCAGTTTTCAATCGGATCAAATACAGTTCAAATACAGTAGGGAAACGGCACAGCCTTGTCCTGACGGGGAGCGGCGACTTTTAATAATTGGTATGAGATTGATGATTGTAGCAAGAGTTTTTTTTATTGATATTAATTCAACACTCGTTTGCTTCGCCGGAATATGATATTGTGTGCGATCGATTCATTTGTCTATTGTTTGCAGTGCTTCGCGATCGCAATGACAAGAAATTGTATGGTAGATAATTTCCACTCAAAAAACCTCCAATCTTGCAAGATTGGAGGTGCGCTAAGCGAATACTTTGGTTTTAGATAACTATTTGACGATCGCGCTTTGGACTTGTTCGATCGCAATTTCCGAACTCAACTCAGCAATTGGCGAAACCGGCAAATCCAGCTCGCCGCCTGGAGCTTCTGGGTGTTCGCGAACGGCTGCAACCGCATCTGCTGACTCAGCTACAGCACCCGCCAAATCGAGCAACGCCGGAACTTCCATGTGTCCAGAAACACCTGCATCTGCGATCGGATCGATCGACTCTTCAAAAACTTCAAAATTATCGGTCATCGCAGCGCAAGCAGCAGAAGCGCGCTTGCCGGCGCGGTAGCTCATGTAGGCCGCACCGCCACCCAAAACTCCAGCCAAACCGAGGAAACCGAGAGCTGCTGTTTTGTAGGATTTCCACGGATTCATTCGCTCCGAGCCGCCGGAACCTAGGATCGTTGTCCCAGAACCAGATTGAGTCGCCCCAGATTTGTTGTAGGAACAGGGGAAAGCAGATGCAGCGTCACCTATGGCGATGCTGCTTGCGATCGCGACGACGGAAGCAATGCCAGCTAACACTTGAAACTTCTTCATGGTGGTCTGGAGATTGTAAAGGATAATTAAAAAATTAATGGTAACAGCTCTTTACAAATCTATCAACTCTGCGCGCCGCCCATATCGAGGATCGATCGCAAAAGTCAGCTATAGCCTCACGCAATTCAAATTTAAATTTGCCAGCTCAAAAATTGGCAATGCTTGCTCTGTAAGCGTTTCGGCTAAAAAATCGGTAGAAGTTAAAGTTTTGTGAACCAATACTTTGATCGCGCCCAAATTAGAAAATCTGAGGTGAGACAGTAGAAAATTTAGTTACATGGCAGCAAACACTTGGTGACAAACTACTTTTAAGGCTACTTTTGTAAAGGCTTAGTTATTGGAATAACTCTTATTTTTATGACAGACAACGCGACTCAAGGCATTGAGCGAGATCCTCGCCGATTGTTGGTGACGGGCGGGGCTGGATTTATCGGCTCGAATTTTGTGCATCACTGGTGCAACAGCTATCCGGGCGATCGAGTAGTCGTACTCGACGCTTTAACCTACGCCGGAAACCGACAAACCCTGGCAACTTTGGAAGGAGGCGAAAATTTTCGGTTTGTGCAGGGGGATATTTGCGATCGTACCCTAGTCGATACCTTGCTCAAAGAAGAAAACATCACCACAGTCGCCCACTTTGCCGCAGAATCCCACGTTGACAGGTCAATTATCGGGCCTGCAGCCTTTGTTCAAACAAACGTTGTCGGAACCTTCACGCTTTTAGAAGCCTTCCGCAAGCATTTTGAAGCAATTGATGAGCTTTCTCTCAAAGCACAAATGCGCTTTCTCCACGTTTCTACCGACGAAGTTTACGGCAGTCTCGGCCCCGATGACCCAGCCTTCACAGAAACAACCGCCTACTCGCCCAACAGTCCCTACTCAGCCTCCAAAGCTGGCAGCGACCACCTCGCCCGCGCCTATTTCCACACCTACGGCGTCCCGACACTTATCACCAACTGTTCCAACAATTACGGCCCCTATCACTTCCCAGAAAAGCTCATTCCATTAATGTGCATCAATATGCTATTGGGAAAACCGCTGCCAGTATACGGCGACGGTCAAAACGTGCGAGATTGGCTCTACGTTCTCGACCACTGCCGCGCTTTAGATGCCGTTATTCACCGTGGTCAGCCTGGGGAAACCTACAATGTTGGCGGCAACAACGAGGTAAAAAATCTCGATTTAGTAAAAATGCTGTGTCAGCTAATGGACGAATTAGCTGAGGATTTACCCGCCCGTCCTTGCGAACAATTGATCACATTTGTCAAAGACAGAGCCGGGCACGATCGGCGTTATGCTATTGATGCCACCAAAATTAAAACAGAGTTAGGTTGGACTCCCTCAGTAACAGTTGAAGAAGGTTTGCGGCAGACTGTAGAATGGTACTTAGCTCATCGGGAGTGGTGGGAACCCCTGCTTTCGGAGGAATATCAAACTTACTACCGGAAAGTCTACTCTAATTAATCTACTCTTGGACGCACGGGCTACCACAAGCCAGCACCAGTAAAAAACTGGTTTTCCAGCTCAAGAGTGCGTCCAGAAAGGTTTCTGTCTTGCCTTCAAGCTTTACATTTAAACTCCCGGCGCCGAAACCGGGTTAGAGAAAGGAAAATTTTTAGTTGAGTGCGATCGATCACAGTTAAAAAACCTGTTTTCTTTAATCTTTGCGCCTAACTTCAGATTTAATTAGGTGGAAGTAAGTATCACACACATTCGCCATTGTCAATCATTGTGAAGATTTAGTTAAAAATCATCCGAAACGCATAAATTCAAGTGTTTGTAGCTGATAATTTTAATAGAGTTACAAGATTAAGCATTTTAGAAGCTTTTAGGAAAAACAAAAAGCAGCAATGACCGAAATAAACTGGCTCAAGCACGTCCAAGAACCTAAATACTGGCTGTTAGGCATCGCCTCTGGTTTGATTGCCCTGCACCTAACTCTAACTTCCAGAACAAACGACACTGACCTTTTCGGTACAATGTTACTGTTTTGGGGAGTCGTAGCATTTCTCATTTGGGAAAGACACGAATCCTTAACTTTTGAAAGCGGAATTTTCGCCAGCTTCTTTGGGTCATCGTTAATTGCTTTAATATTGCTCAAAAGTTCGTCGATATCTGGATACGACTTTTTTATCAGAGCAACGCCTTTTTTGTCTGGAATCAGTCTCGCATTGCTGGCTTCGGGAACAAAAGGACTGAAACAATATAGGCAAGAACTGCTAATACTTGCCTATACAGCGATTCCTCCCGGATTAATCGGAGTCTTCATTGACGCAGCCCAAATAACAGCAAAATTTTCAGCTTTCATCCTGCACTATCTAGGATTTGAAGTTGTACGAAAAGGGGTTTTTCTCATCCTCGAAAAAGGCAGCGTCGAAGTGAATCACGGCTGTTCTGGCGTGAATGCGATCCTACAATTATTAGGACTAGCCCTGGTTTTCTTGCTGATGTTTCCGACAACTACGGGGCAGAAAATTGTAGTCCCAATCGTAGCAATACTTATTGCATTTGTCGTGAATGCTGCGCGAGTGGCTCTCCTGGCACTGTTGGTATCGCTATCTCAACCAGAAGCATTTAAATACTGGCACGAAGGCAATGGTTCGGTAATATTTTCTATGATTGCTGTATTTATTTTCGGGTTATTCTGCTGGTTTGCAATTTTGAAAGACCAACCCCAAAATAAGGAAGGACAGAATTGCTAATGGCTATTACCTCTTGGAAACCACTTAGGCTTTCCCTGTTGGCTGTTACTTTGGCAGGAGTTTTATTAGTCGCCGGAAAGTTGACATTCTATCCATCAACAGGCAATAGTCTAGTAACCCAGTTTAATTTTCCCGAGTCGGTGCCTTTAGCAGAGTGGAAACTAATCAAAAGCGCGCCGCTGGAAATTACCGATACTTCACAAGTCAAGGCTGCCAGAAAGTATCAATATCAAAAAAATAGCAAGGATATAGAAATAGAAATGCGCTATTTGGTAAATACCATTGGGGATGTGGAAGGTATGATGAAGGGACATACTATTCTCAAGTCCTCTCCTGGTAAACTAGCATTAGCAAGCACTCAAGCTGCCGGGTTTCACGGAATTTTGCAACAGCAAAATCGACTGTATTTGAGTTCGTGTATCAATCCTCGCGGCAGTGCTACAGTCACTTCCGAACAGTTTAGATACAATCGAAATACTCGCGATTGGCAGCCGAACCGCATTCTGTTTTGGCTGTTGGGTAGGGGAAATATTCAAGACAGGCGCTGTTTGTGGACTCAGATGTCTGTGCCTTTGGATAAAACAACTCCAGAAGATGCCAAAAAAATTCTAGAGAATGCTTGGGTTTCTTGGTATGGGTGGTGGCAGCCGCGATTTCCCGAACCTTAAGTGAAGTCAATAGGACTGACGCACGGGTGGTCAGAAACCGGGTTTTTTACGAAAATTATTTGCAGTAACCCGCAGATTAGGTAAAAAACCCGGTTTCTTTGCTCTTAGTGCGTAAGTCCCGATCGAGAGAGATTTTTTGTTAACAACAACAGTGAGGATTTTATGAATGACATACAAGGCGAACAAGGTTTTTCTGTTTACAGGCTGCGTTGGATTGGCTACGGTCTATTAATTCTATCTTTATTAGATACGATCGCAGTTCTGATACCAGCAAATTTCGGCAATCGCGTCTGGGAATTACAGACGATTGGCGCTGTAGTGGAACGGGTTCCCGTTCCTTTACTGGCAATGGCGCTGATATTTTTTGGCGAAGGGTACGATCGCAGAGGTTTGGAAGACGTTTTTTTGAAGGTTTTGTCTTGGGTGTGTCTGCTGCTAGGTCTGGTTTTTCTGTTGATGCTGCCTTTGGGAATTTTTGGCACTATCTACGTCAACAACCAAAACAACCAGCAAATTACTACTCAAGCAAACCAACAATTAGCTCAGTTGCAGCAGGTGGAAGAGCGGCTGAATAAGGGTACTCCTGAAGATTTAAGGAATTTGGCGGGGGAACTTACCCGTTTGGGGGTACAAGCGGATGCACAAAACCCACAGCAATTGAAAGAGCAAATTCTTTCGAGAATTACTCCGGCTAAGGAACGGTTGCAGACGCAAAGCGCTGCGGTTCAGTCAAATCAGCGCTTGGGGTTATTTAAAAATGCTGTTAAGTGGCTGCTGGGCGCGCTGATTTCTAGTGTTTTGTTTTTCACAATCTGGCGCGGTACTGATTGGGCGAGATAGTAGTTAATAGTTGTGAGTTTTAAGTTCGTAAGGTGCGCCTCGCGCACCCGAAGAATTTATACCGGTAATTGGCACTGCCAGAAAACATAGTTAACGGCTATTTTTGTAACTGCTAAAAGACATTTGTTGACCTCTAGTTTTCTATCAAATTATTGGGCAATACGGTTTACTTAAGACGATCCAGGCGGTAAAAAACTATGAAAAATAGATACTGCGATTGCTTCGTTCCTCGCAATGACAATCTTAAGTGAACCGTATTGAATTATTGGGTTGAAGATTTACGCATCAGGATTTACGCTCTTGACTAAAGAAACCGGGTTTTTTACCTAAATTTAGGGTTTGAAGAAAGTATTTTGGCTAAAAAACCCGGTTTCTGACCGCCCCGTCGCAGGTGCGATCAACAGCACATTAGGATCGAAAACTTAATAACTTAAGCACCTCCTACAGTCATCTCTCCTGTAAGTTGCGATCTAAAAGGAGGCAGATCCTGCGGATCTGCATTACCAGGCAGATCCTGGTAACGAGCAAATCTAACATCTACAATCTCAAATCTCAAATTGACTGATGGTGTTTTCTAGTTTTTCGGCAATGCCTTCTACCCAATTTTCATCTTGTTTGGTGTAGCTGCGGGGCGCGTTAGCACCTAAGATTAACACGCCTTGGCTGCCGATCGGCTGACAGATGACTCCTTGGGTATTTTCTGGCAAATAGTCAAATTCAATTTTGCCGGGATAAATATCGAGCTTTACTAAATAAATTGGTTTGTTTTTGTCGATCGCGCGCTGCAATATTGGCCCTGGTTTGACTTGGGGATTGATGCCTAAAATGCCGCGCCGCAATAAAACTTTTCCTCGATACACAATGACGATCGCCCTTGTGGCGGTATTTGTCAACAGCAAACGCGACGCCCAGGCTAATTCTAGCTTGACGGCATCCGGTAAATCCGGCGCAAACTCGAAGCCTTCAGAGCCGATAAGCTTTACCGAATCGGGCGATCGCGCTTGCACCTGCTGCCACAGCAAACCTGTTAAAATCAGCAGGGCGCTGATAATTACTCCCAAAGCGTCCGATCGAGCTTGAGAATCTGTGATTTGCTCTGTCAGCAAGCGGTTTACCATCAGCAGCGTACCTGCTAACCCTCCTGCGACTAAGGGCAATTGCCGCAAAACTTTATTTGGATCGGATTTTGTCATTAGTCAGCAATCATTAGTCATTAGTCATTAGTCATTAGTCATTAGTCATGAGTAATTGGTAGTTGGTACTTCAGCTACTGCCAACTGCCAACTGACTACTGACTACTGACCAAATTTACCCTACTTCCCCAATTTCGACAATTCGCTGGAATAGATAGCCGGTGCCGCGGGCGGTGAGAATTAATTCAGGATTGCTGGGGTCGTCTTCCAACTTGGCCCTAAGCCGGGAGATGTGAACGTCCACTACGCGGGTGTCTACGTGGCGTTCTGGCGTGTATCCCCAAACTTCCTGCAAAATTTCCGATCGCGAAAAAGGCTCTCCAGAACGGCTGACAAGCAGCTCTAACAGGCTGAATTCCATGCCTGTGAGCCGAATTCGCTCGTCGCCTTTGTAAACTTGGCGCTTGTTGGTGTCAATCCTAATATTCGTGACTTGAATGACTCCAGAGCTGGGAATTCCCGAGGCGCCGTTTTTGTCAACCCGGCGCAATACCGAACGGATGCGGGCTTCTAGTTCTTTGGGAGAGAAAGGTTTGACGACGTAATCGTCGGCGCCTAATTCTAAACCGGTGATGCGATCGGCTACGTCTCCCAAAGCAGTTAGCATGATGATGGGTACGTCTGATTCTTTACGCAACTCCTGACAGACTCCGTAACCGTCGAGCTTAGGCATCATTACGTCCAAAACTACTAAGTCGGGTTCGGTGTTGCGAAATGTTTCGAGAGCTTCTTCGCCGTCAGCAGCGGTGACGACATCGTAGCCAATCATGGAAAGGCGAGTCTCCAGAATGCGCCGGATACTGGCTTCGTCATCGACTACCAGAATTTTTTCTTTATGGTTTTCCAATTTACCGAGCACTCCTTAAGTTACATTTCAGATAATGTTAATTTTTTGTACCCTATCATAGAAGCCACAGGTTGAATCATGGGTGGCGATCTGAAAGCTTTATAATTGCTTTAACTCAGACTTTTCTAAATGTTAGGGTGACTATTTATCATCATAAACAATGGCTAAGCCTCGAATACAATATATTTGTCGGGAATGCGGCTATGATTCACCACAATATTTTGGCAGGTGTCCTAGCTGTCACAAGTGGGATTCTTTTGACGAGCAGTTGGAACAACCTACTGCTGGTGGCTCGCGGGCGGGTTTAACTGGGGTGACAACTAAGACTGCGGGCGGTTCGCCTCCTGATAAGTCGAAGGGTCAACCGAGGGTGTCTTTTAGATTATCGCAGATTGCTGACCAAACTCAGTCTCGCTGGCCTTCTGGTTACGGGGAGCTCGATCGAGTTTTGGGAGGCGGGATTGTTCCGGGCTCGCTGGTGTTGATTGGCGGGGAACCGGGAATCGGGAAATCGACGCTGCTGTTACAGGTGGCGAATATGTTGGCGCGCAAGGATCGGGTACTGTATGTCAGTGCGGAGGAGTCTGGCCAGCAGGTGAAATTGCGATCGCAGCGTTTGGGTGTGGCTAATCCGGTTGATTTGTCAAGCAACGGCGGACATAAATCCGGCAGCAACGGGGAAGCTAAAGCGGATTCCGAGGACAAGTCAGCGGAGAATTTCTACTTGCTTCCTGAGACGGATTTAGAAGTAATTTTGCGGGAGTTGGAATCGCTCAAACCGAATGTGGCGGTGATTGACAGCATCCAAACTATTTATTTTGCTAGTTTAACATCGGCTCCGGGTTCGGTGGCTCAGGTGCGGGAATGTACGTCGGCTTTGATGCAGGTGGCGAAGAGGGAAAATATTACTTTATTTCTTGTCGGTCACGTTACTAAGGATGGAGGTTTGGCTGGGCCGAGGGTGTTGGAACATTTGGTAGATACTGTACTTTATTTTGAGGGCGATCGCTTTGCTTCTCACCGGCTTTTGCGATCGATGAAAAACCGTTTTGGGGCGACTCACGAAATCGGTGTTTTTGAAATGGTAGCAGAGGGTTTGCGAGAAGTAGACAATCCGTCGGAGTTATTTTTAGGTAATAAAGATGAATTTTCGCCCGGTACTTCTACGACGGTTGCTTGCGAAGGAACTCGACCGATTTTAGTAGAAATTCAGGCGTTAGTTAGTCCTGCGAGTTTTGGTTCACCGCGCCGCTCTACTACGGGTGTTGATAATAGTAGATTGCAGCAAATTTTAGCTGTTTTGGAGAAAAGGGTGGGAATTCCTTTGTCTAAATTAGATACTATTGTAGCTTCGGTGGGCGGGTTGAAGGTGGAGGAACCGGCGTCGGATTTGGCAGTTGCGATCGCGGTTGTGGCCAGTTTTCGCGATCGGGTAATTGATGCGCGCACAGTTTTGCTGGGTGAAGTTGGTTTGGGAGGACAGGTGCGGCCGGTTTCGCAGTTAGAATTGCGGCTGAGGGAGGCGGCTAAGTTGGGGTTCAAAAGGGCGATCGTTCCTAAGAATCAACCGGTGCCAGATTTGGGGATGGAAATTATTCCGGTGGCGAGAGTAATCGATGCAATTATTGCCGCAATTCCGGCTACTCCGGCTCAGTTGCAGTCTGATGATATGGAGTTGCCATCTCTTGATTTGGAGGAAGAGGATTTATCGAATTGAGTTAGAATGGTGATGTTGTCAATTGATATTAAGGAGGTACGAATTATGTATCAAGTAGACATTGTTGAGGCCAAAGAAAAACTTCTGGAATTAATCGAAGCGGCGATGAGAGGTGAAGAAGTTGCCATTAGTAAAGATAACCAGCCTGTTGTAAAATTAGTAGGAATTCCCAAACAAGCTAAACCCAATCGGAAAGCAGGAAGTGCTAAAGGAATGGTTTGGATGTCGGATGATTTTGACGAACCCCTAGAAGAATTTCAGGAGTATAGGTCATGAGGCTGTTGTTGGACACTCATGCCTTTATTTGGTACACGACAGACAGTTCAAAACTTAGCATAACAGGGCGATCGCTAATTGACAACGGAGATAACGATATTCTTCTCAGTACAGCTAGTGTCTGGGAAATGGCGATTAAGCATAGCATCGGCAGGCTAAACTTTAGTCTGCCTTTTATGGAATTTATCAAGCAGCAAATAGCAGTTAATAGAATTGAGATACTCGAAATAAGTTTTGACCACATTGAGGTTGTGGCTTCACTGCCTTTGCATCACCGCGATCCATTTGACAGGCTGATAATTGCCCAATCAATGGCAGAACAGATACCTGTTTTGAGCTTTGATGCTATTTTTGATGCTTATGCGATCGCGCGGCTGTGGTGAATTAAGTTAGTATAAAAATAAAGAGGCAAAAAGGAGGTAATAGCAACGTGAGCGTTAGATTACATCCCCATGCTCAAGCACGATTGATTGAGCGAGGTGCAACTGAGGCAGAAGTAATTGCCACCGTAGAAAGTGGTACAACTTTTCCGGCTCAATTTGGCCGAACCGGATTTAGGCGCAACTTTTCCTTCAATGCTGAGTGGCAGGGAAAAGTTTATGCTATGAAGAAAGTGGAGGCTATCGCAGCTAAGGAAGGCGAAGACTGGCTAATTATCACTGTAATTATCAAATTCTTTTGAGCAGGAGGTTCCCGTGAAACTGACTTACGATCCGAGATACAACGTAGCTTATATATACCTGCAAGAAAAAACCGCACAGGTAGAAACTATCCAGGTTAGCGATCAAATGAATGTAGACATTGCCCCCGACGGTACTATTTATGGAATTGAATTACTCAATGCCAATCAACAATTAGGTGCAGATAGTCAAGGAAAACTGATTGTTTTCAATGAAGCTTTGGGAGAATCAGCAGAAATTCAGCTTGCACTATAACTGCTTTCACAAATTTATGTAAAATACTGATTAAAACAATCATGAAAGCTTACGAGTTTCCAGCAAAAGTCACAGATGAAGGGAAAATCGAATTTCCCGATACCCTCTTAAAATACTTGGCAGCTAACCAAGAAGTCAGAGTTATTGTTCTGGTGAAAGAACCAACTGATACAGCAGAGGAAAATGCTGCTTGGCATCGTCTTGCTGCTGAGCAATTATTGGCGGGCTACAGCGAGGAAGATGCTATCTACGACAATATTTGAAATATGCCAAATTATCAATCAGGAGAAGTTCTCTTACTGGCACTACCTTTTGCTGATGTAACAACATCCAAACTCCGTCCAGTGCTGGTACTTTTGGATACAGGAGATGAAGATATTGTTGTTGCACGAGTGACAAGTCAAATAAGTAGGACTGTTTTTGATGTTGAGATTGTAGAATACGAACAGGCAGGTTTGCTGCGGTTGTCAGTGGTTCGGCTGCATAAGGTGAACACAATAGAAAAGCGTTTGGTCAATCGTCGATTGGGAATTTTAACCGCTAGCGACTGGACGCAAGTTAGAGAAAAAATACAACAAATCTGGTATTCTATTTGATAATGTTTTAAAAATAGTTGATTTCCCAATTTTTTGAGGCGCATTTTCACTAAAACATGAACAAGTCAAAAAGACGCAAAAATCAGTGGTCAAATGAACTACACGACATCATTCGAGGTGCATCGGGCGGATTTTTGTTCGGGATTCCGTTGCTTTATACGATGGAGGTTTGGTGGATCGGTTCCTCTGCTAAACCAGCGCAAATGTCGATCGCCATTGTAACTACTTTTCTCGTCGTTTTATTGCTGACTCGCACCGAAGGTTTTCGCAAAACCAAGGACATCCGCTGGCGAAATGCTGCAATGGATACTGTAGAAGCGATCGCGATTGGCATTGTCTGCGCGGCTTTTGTCCTGTTTTTGCTCAGGGAAATTACGCTGGAGACTCCGCTGCAAGAAACTTTGGGTAAAATCGTCTTTGAAGGTTTGCCGTTTTCCTTGGGAGTGGCCCTGGCAAGCGGTTTCTTGAGCGGCGATCGCTATGAAAGCTCAGACAGCGACAGCGAACCGATGATTAATCCCACTGTAGCAGATATCGGCGCTACTTTAATCGGCGCGATGATCATTGCTTTCAACATCGCCCCAACTGACGAAATTCCCATGCTAGCCGCCGCTATTTCGCCGCCTTGGCAATTAGCAATTATCGCCGCTTCGCTGCTAATTTCCTACGGTATTGTATTCGCAGCCGACTTTACTTATCAAGCAAAACGCCAGCAGCAGCAAGGAATTTTTCAGAGTCCCCTCAGCGAGACTGTGATGGCGTATTTAGTATCGCTGGCTGCTTCTGCATTTATGCTGTTTTTCTTCCACAAACTCAGTTTTGACGATCCGTGGTCGGTTTGGTTGGGCTATACGTTAGTATTGGGATTGCCGGCGACAATTGGCGGCGCGGCGGGTAGGTTAGCAGTATGAGTGAAAGTAATAAGGAACAGCCGCAAAAAAGAACTCTTGCTGAATGGGTGACATTTGCGATCGCCTGCTTGATCCTCTTTACCCTCACCGGGCTCGTACTCTACAACTGGGTGACTAAAAAAGAGGAACCTCCGATTATTTCTGTCACTCGGAACACGCCTATTCGTGAAACTCAAGGGCAATTTTACATACCGTTTACAGTGACAAACACGGGCGGCGAAACGGCAGAATCAGTGCAAATTATTGCCGAACTGCGCGTCAACGGCGAAGTCTTGGAATCCGGCGACCAACAAATTGATTTTTTGTCAAGTGGCGAAACTCAAGAAGGAGCTTTTATCTTCAGCCGCAACCCCAGTCAAGGTGAATTGATTGTGCGATCGAGCAGCTACAAACTGCCTTAACAAGGGGCGGGTTCACCCTTGTCTCCAATCGGTGTGAGAGATTTATTAAACCCGCCCCGGCCTCGATATTGTAGTGCGATCGCTCTACCGCTTCACCATACTGTCTTCCCACTTCCAAACACAGCTCGAAATCAAATTCGTGCAGATATGAGCCGTAATTGGCACTAACAAATTCCCAGTAGCTAAAACGCTGTAACCCAACAGCAATCCGACAGCCGTTGCCCAAACAGCATAAGGCCACTGATCCATGCCTCCCAAGTGCAGAATACCGAAACAAAAACTCGATAAAACTAAACTGGTAACATTCAATCCCAAAGCAGACAGCATCACGCCTCGAAATAGCAATTCTTCGCTAAGTCCCGGCAGCAGTCCCAGCCAAATCAAATCCGGCCAAAACAAAGGTTTGAGCACTACTTCCAAGTAAACATCAGCACTCCGGCGATAACCCGGCCAGAGGTGATAAACGATCGCACTTCCGCCTGTAATTGCCAGTCCGATCGCACATCCTTTGAGCAAGTCGATTCCTATCAATTTGACTGGCAAAAGCGATACCGATCCAAATAGCAACCACAATTTAGCTACCGCCAACAACATAATGGCTGTCACGCCCATCGCTACTAAAACTTGGGTGCGCGTCAAGGGTTCAATTTCAGGGTTTTCGGGAATTTTTTCTGCCACTTAATCACTTTTATATTTGAGGTTTGAGATTTTAGATTTGTTTAGTTTAGTCAGACAAACAACGCAGGGAGGAAATGTCTGCACCCAAGGAAGTTGGAGTGATGCCGGCTCGTAAAGCGACCAAAACTCCGATCGCCTCTAAATATGAGTTTACCTGCAAAGCTTTGATTCCGAGTTTTTCAGGGGTCGTCTGCATCTGGGTTTTGTTGTCGCCCACTGCGATAATTTGTACTGTCGATCGCCCGCTTAAACTCAGAATAGCACTACCACCGCAGGCTGTGGCGGGTATCACCACCGCATCGACTCGATCGGCCCACAAATCCTGGGACTCGAAATCTCGCCTGTTTGCATAGAATTTCTCTCTTGTGGGGTGGGCATCTTGCCCGCCCAATACCTGCGACAGGCAAGATGCCTGTCCCACAGTAGGAGTGACAAATTGGGGAGCTTTGCTGAGGCCGGCAAGCACGCAAGGTAGGAAAGTATAGCCGATTTCCTCAGCAGCCGATCGCGGGGACAGGTACGGATCGAGAGGCAGCGCAGAAAGGGCGGGGGCGTGGGCGCAGGGGATTTTAAATGTTCTGACGATCAGGTGACTGATCACAGCTTCCGCGCCTGCTAGGGGGTCAACTCCTTTGCCGTGGCGGTAGTTTTCGAGGGCGAGGCTGCCTTCATCGTCGGGAAATCTGGCTACAACTGCGATCGCCTCTACTCTTGCTTGTTTGATTAATTTTTCTGCAGCGCGCAATAAACTGTCTGGATTGCCGATCGTCCCCCAGGATGCCCCTGATTCAGAAATACGCAATTCTACTTGCAGAGGGCGATCGGTTAAAACACAATCAGTTATATTCAAACCCAATGTAGCTCTAGCAGCATCAACGGCTTGCAAGTGGCGCAACTGCAACTCCGGTTCGATCGCACAATCCATGATTAAGCCGATGCGATTTTGATGTACTGGTTGCAGGCCCCAGCATCCGGCGGCAAATTTGTCAAGGGCGTAACCTTCGACGTAGAGGGCGTTAGGTATGGGCCAATAAAGTTGAGCACCGTTGAGGACGTTGGGGTGAGTAATCAGGGTGTCTGAGATTTGGGCGATCGCCCTAGCAACGGGGAGCGCATCTCCAGCAAAGCCCCCAATCGAGGCTCCAACGCCTGTGGGGACTATCAAAACCACTGTTAAAGGGCGGGGGTTCACGCTGCTACGGGGGAGGCTTCCACGAGCACGTAGCCTTCTACCAGAGCTTTTTGCCGATCGACATCCACATCTGTGACAGCCCAGCGCAGGGGTTCGCCGTGCTTTTGCAGTTCAATTTCAATGGCTGAGTGCAATTGTTCGGCGGTGTCGCTGAGGTCAACTTCTGCGGAAATGAAATGGGTGGTCATCTTGTGATCCATAATGGTTTTACCGCGATCGATATTTATCTCAATTTTAGTCTATTTCTAGGATTTGCCGAACTGGCGATCGTAAACGATGTCTTCTTTTTCGGTTTCTATCTTCAAGTGCGATCGGGGAAAAGAAACGCACAGCAATACATAACCTTCTGCCTGAAGTTCGGGACTAACGCCCATGCAATCAACTTGCTT
>JARCMA010000377.1 GCA_030248405.1 Microcoleus sp. MP8IB2.171 | reverse complement strand
CTTACACATCCAACGAATTAAAAGTGTAGCACGAGAATCGTCACTCGCTACTGTCGTGCAAAACTTGAGAGGCCGGAAAAACTTGCCTCCTGTGCCAATGTACCATTGCTTGGGGGAAATCGGCTCTGGTGAATAGAGGTGGATCGATATAGCTGTCGCCAGGATAATCGGACTGAACAATAACAGCAAAAAAAAGGCGGAAACGGAGTCCATCCATTGCTTGAGCTGGGGACTAAGTGTGCTTTGCTTTTGAAATGTTTTTTGAATACTCCCCCGCCCCCGTAGAAACACGGGTTTGTTAGCTTGCTCGCAGGCATCTGCCCAGAGATTCAGCGTTGCCTCACCTAAGTTTGAATGGAGGCAAACCAGCCGTACCGGAGATGACTTCAAGCATTCTATTAGCTGTTGCTGAGTCTCAAACGCAGAGATATAAGGCTGTTTGCTCTGTTCTCCGAGACTGACAAATAACTGTCCCTGTCGCCATTTAAGAATGCAGTGAGGTAAATAATTGCTGGAATGCTGTTGCTCTACAGAAAAATGGATCTTTGAATTTGAGAGTGTTGACTTGGGCATAGGTTCTAATTACCTGACACTAATCTTACTAATGATTCTTGGTAGAGTAGAATCACCCAGAAGTTAAAAGCTGCCTATAGGGGGATTCCTTAAGTATACGACTTACGCGATAAAGATGGTGAGAGAGGGATGTTTGAGTTGGTGACAGAGGTAATCATCCAGCAATCCGTGCTTGAGTTGGTACACAGTTTGACCTGCTTGAGAAGCTAAGCTCTTGAGGTTGACCCAAACCAAGAAGGCACAACCAATGTGATTGGGCTGAATCCGAGCTTTACGACATTGACAAGACTCGCTCGCCAGTTAGCTGCTTGCCTTCGCGATGCAGTTGCTCAATCTTCCACTCCTTAGCCACACGCCTGTTGTGTCGCCGCCGTAGAAATTGGAGCCAAATCGTTGGTAACAACAAAGTCCGTGCGGTGGGTAGACACCTCAACCCGGAAACACTGCACTTTGTTGTCTTTGGGGAACCCTTTGATTTTGAATTGCTTGCCGGATTGGAGTTCGTGGCTACTCCAGTGGAGCGCATCCACTCGTTGATATGCTTGTTGCCCACCAGAGTCATCCACTTGGCGGTGATCTTTGAGCGGACAGTAGTAGACTTTCTGAAGTCCCTCAATGAACAACATCAGGTCTTTGGTCGCATACCAGGTATCCATCAAAACGGCTTGGAACAGCAGTTGCTTGTGATAGACCGTGTGGCTGAGCATCTCTTGCACTGCATTAGCTTGCTCTTGCCGTCTCCGGTCGGATCGTAGAGCCGGTAGTCAATTAACCAAAACTCATTGCTGTGCGGGTTAACATACACACACAAGTCACGACTCCAATTCCTTTGATCAGACCATGGGCATTGCCGCTGTACTGTCGCCTGACCAACTCAATCGCAAAGGAATGGTTTTTATCGATTACCGTGTCATCAAACACCAAATATCCATCTTCTGTTTGGTTAACTTGATGGACCACGTTTTCCCATACCAATCGCGGTGTGATTTTCTCTCCTCGCAAATATCGATTAATTTGGTCGTGCGAAAACTTCTCACTGTGGTCGGCGAAGTTCGTTATCGTGTAATTAATCTGACTGACCAGCAGATACTGGCAGTAGTCTAATCTATTGGAGTTTAGACTAAGCAGGTCAAAAAGTGCGATCGCACTGAGACTAGCGAACAGTTCTCAAGAACGGCAATGGTCGCTGGCGACAAGCTATCAGACTCAACCCTAAGATAGATGCCAGCGACCGTTGACGTTCTCGGAGACTTGCAGAGAAAAAAACTGTCAGCGATAGTTTCAACAGACAGCGTAAGGGTAGAAGATTGAGAATTCAGCTAAAAATCTCAAATCTACCTGCCATGAAGTGTGAACAATTACGAGAATTTCGTCAACTAGCTTATCAATGCCTCGGCAAGGCAAAAGATGCCACCTTTGAACTAGCAGACGCGGTGATGACGACGCGCCACGTCTCATGTTTAGGAGATTTGGCCCTCAATCCTTTGTTTCGGCGTGAGTGGTCGAGCGCCTATGAAGCACTACAAGATTGTAGACCCGAGCGAGAAAAATTGATGCAACTGTACATCCAACAGATGTCACAAGTAGAACGTGAGCGTATTAGCGCTCGATCATACGGCATGGTTAAGACCCCATGCACGTACCCTCAAAGAACGTACCTATGAACATCAACCCACAGCCTTACCCCACGGTAAGTAGGTAGGCGGGAAAAAACCAATCTATGTAACAAAATATTAAGTTATCTAATTGGAGTTAAACTTAAGACGCTGTGTAGTGTAATTTCCCCTTTGTCCTCTAACTTCTACTCCATGAATTACGGCGTAGGCGAGTTCTAACTCATCATCAAACATTTGTCCTGCCAATTCATCTTTTTTAATGTGTTGCCACTCCAATTCAATGGGGTTCATTTCCGAACAATACTTGGGCAAAAAAAAGATATATAAACCTTGATTTTCCCACTTTGCCCATAACTCTTGGACTTGTTTACATCGGTGTATTGGGCCGTTGTCTTGTACGATTACTCTCGGTCGTCCAATCTCAGCAGCTTCCTGGGCTTCTCGCTCCATCATTTTGATATAAGCTTTTCGATCAACACCCCCAATTACGCTTACCGTAAACAAAACTGATTCCCTGTTGAAGAAGTCCGACAATACTTAGTCTACGACCACGCCGTTTCGTTTGTTCTAACCGTTTTTGCTCACCTATTTGGTAATAAGTATAACCGGGTTCACTCCACGCACAAAATCCTGATTCATCTAAATACTTTAAGTCGATTCCTCCCGCCGCCGCCTCTAATTGCAACATATCTAAGTCTGATTGCTTCGTTTCTTGTACTATGGGGTCTTGTTTTCCTTTATGACTTTTTCTGGCTCGTTTCCAAACAAACCTTTTTTTTTAGTATCCGTCTTAATCGATCTGCACTTAGTTTAACAGAACGTTCTTTTTCTAATTTCTGGACTAATTGAAGACTGTTATATGTACGTGATTCCTTTTTGAGGCATTCTTTTAAAAACTCTATATCTGACTCTTTCCACTTGGCTTTTGCCCCTCGACCAGGCGACTCCCAAAGGCCTTCCATGCCCTTATGCGACCATTTATGTAAAACCTCTCTCACTGTTTGTGGAGTCCAGTGAAAATGAGCAGCTATTTTTTCAACGTACCAGCCATGTGCATTTAATCTAATTACTTCTGCTCTATCTTTGACTTTTTGTGGTACAGCAGCAATTCTCAGTTTTAATAGAGTTTTGTCTTGTTGTTGAGTCAGGAATACCCTTAATCTAGCGCCCATATATTGAGTTACCTTAGTAGATGTATTCTCTTTGTTTACTTATTTTAACATAGTTCGGTTTTTTTGCGCCGACCTACTTACCTGCCAAAACTTCCCGAATCACTCTCAAAATTTTGTGTCAATTGTGTCCTTATTTAGTCAGCACAGTGGTTGGGCTCTCAAATGGCAAAATTTTGATAACAAAAAAAGTTCATAAATCGGACAGGTACAATAGCTAGTAAAGGGCTATCTTCATCAAAGGAACGTATTTACATTGGATGCTTTGCCTTATCACAAAGAGACAACTACTTTGATTACTCTGTATAAAAAAGATTATATTTTTGCTCTTAAATGCAATTAAAAAAAATTCTTTAAACACGCTATGCAAATTACAGAAAGTTAAGAACCTAGAATTCAAACAATATCGGTAAATATTAGTCATAGTCGTCACCTCGTCAGAAAGGTATCTGTGTTTGATATTCCCGATCACAAACTAAAGAATTTTGATCAATTAAAATGGGTGAAATTACCAGTTTAATTAAAGTGGAAATCAGCGATGCTCGCGGGCAAAAAGATTATGAACACCTTGCCTATTACATCAGCAGATTATCGGTGTCAGCCGAAATATTTGCGTCAAAAATCCGAGGTCATTGGCTGATTGAAAATCAGTTACATTCGGTAAACAATGTAGTTTCAAAGGAAGATATATGGCCTCGACATAACTACATAGCAGTCACTAATTTATCGGTACTGAGAAGCATCGCTCTTAATCTTTACCGATTCTTAGGTTTTTCCTCATTAACCTGCGGTCAAAGATGGCTAAACTACAAGCTAGAAAAGCTGATAATTTTACTTAATTAAAAAGATATAAGCTGTTGTGCATTTAAATTGTATGTTGAGGGCGGGCAGGATGCCCACCCCACAAGAGTGAAAATTTATTTTACCATGCAATTTAAATGCGGATTAGCTTATTGGCTTAATTATTAGATCGTAAGTTAAAAAATATAATTCCCCATTTTATTCACAGCAATAAAAATAGTTTATTATACTATCAATTTTATTGATAGTATAATTTTTAGTGTCCGATGAGCACATGAATCTTTTCATTCAAAATTTTAGCTGTGCTAAAATTCGAGAATGAAACAGCCCTGCCCTCTAGGTGCTGAAAACCTCTCGCTGGTAAAGGAAAGAGGCCGATGACTTAAAAATGCCTGAAACCCCTGTAAATACTAGATATAAGCCTATTCGAGCTGAAAGTCTTTATCCAATCCATCTAGGTTTGAAGCCATTTTCGCCTCAGTTTTTGTCTAAGTCCCTTTAAATCAAATGATTTCTGATTTTCGTCGTTTTAGATCGATCGCAAATTGATCTATCAAGCTCAACACAAAACACTTATCTGTAACTGGCAATTAAGATAAATTAGTCAGGATAAAAGCTTCGAGATTGACCTGTAACAGTAACTTCTAATCGATGAGGCTGCATATATAGTCTGCGCTCGCAGCTATCATAAGTATGATCCGGTGCCTAATCATATTACACAGCATCACAAAACTTTGCGATCGACTCATTGCAGATTTTAATTATTTAGCATAAAATTTAATAGGGGTGAAATCAACCGTGAGATATCAACTCCTTTTTGATCAAAACTCAAAAATCAATTGAGCGAGTTGGGTTCACTATAAAATACTCAAAAACTTGAGTTTCTAGTACCCAGATCATCTTTAATAGCATAGGAATTTTGGTAGTCATGCACAAGCAACGATATAATTCGATGCAACCTTTTCTGTCTAAAGATTGAGAATGCCAAAAACATTACTTTTGCACCACTACCGGAATTTTAAAATCAAACCGAATTTAGTTACCCTAGCTTTAAGTGCGATCGTCCTGCTAGGGCTGCCCAGTTGCAGTACGACGACCAGCAGTGCCACCACGACAACAGCGCCCACGACTGCCGCAACGCCAACCCAAACCTCGATTAAAGTTGGGGCGTCAAGCAGCACGTTGGGTCTGATGAAGGTGCTGCAAACCAACTACGAAGCTACCGCAAAAAACGTCAAAATTACCCAGCTAGAACCAGGGCAGTCCGAAAATATAATTGATGGGGTTAAACAGAAATTAGTCGATGTAGGTGCAATATCGAGAACATTAAAGCCAGAAGAAAATGATGGCACTTTAGAGTCTCGCGATGTTGCCCACGATGCCCTTTTAGTAGCCACTCATTCCAGCGTTACAGGAGTGAAAAACCTCACTAATGAAGACATCAAAGGCATTTATAGCGGCACTATCACCAACTGGAAGGAACTCGGAGGAACCGATGCTAAAATTGTGCTGCTCGATCGCCCAGAAGATGAATCTGCCAAGCGGCTCTTGCGGAAATATTACCTAGGAGGAGATTTAAAAAATTCATTAGAAGCAGTAGTATTTCGGAAAGAAGGGGAATTGATCGAGGCAATTCAAAGCACTCCTTACAGCATCGGTGCCTTTTCCCTTGCTCACGCCATTTCCAATAAACTACCTGTCAACCGCCTCAGCCTCAACGGGGTTGAACCAACACGAGAAAATGTCAAAGCGGGCAAGTATCCGATGGTTCGGACAATTTCAATTCTCTGGCACAAAAAACCTTCAGAGGCTACCCAAGCGCTAATTAAATACATCTCTAGTCCGCCAGGAATCAACGCGATGGAGGAGTCTGGCTTTATTTTCGTGACCCCATCCGCCAAGAATTAAGAGCTATGGCCATCCAGTCCAGATACGCGCGGTTACCCGTTTCTGTCAAGTTGTTATCACCTCTGTTGTTGGCATTTCTGAGTCTATGGACTGTCGGAACCTTGGGTTTTGGTTATTTTGCTAGAAACAACTTAGAACAAATGGCGCGAAAGGAGATGGTGGATCTGGCTAGTATGCTGGGGGAATCTCTCAAGCAAAGGCAAGAATCACTCCGTGTGAAAGCTCGTTCGGTGAGTGAGGATAATGATGTTATCAGAGCAGTAATAAAGGGCGATCGCCCTTTATTACTGCAGACACTATTACCAATCCAAGCTGGTTTTAAACTGGATTTGATCAGAATAGTTGGCACTGATGGTCAAGTCTTAGTGTCTTCACAGTTGGGAGCAATAAGGCAGGCGACATTGCAGGATTCCTCTGTCAACCGTGCCGCCCGAACCGGACTAGAGTTATCGGGAATTCTCCTGGCCCAAAACTGGGCTCCGGCTTCCATGATTGGGTTAATATCAATCAAATCATCTCAAAAGATGCTAGCTGGTTTGGTTGCGGGATCAGCCATTGACGACACAGCGCTCCAGTCGATTCGCGGCAACACATCCATACATTTGGTGGCTTTTGAGGGCGAGAAGGTGACGGCTGCTACTTTGCCACTTAACCGCGATCGACCTTGGCAATTTCGACAGCCAGACGGGTTGCCCACCAAAATCAGGATTGCAGGTGAAGAATACCTGATCGCAACAATCGAATTACAAAGTTTTGATGGGGCAACTATCCACATTGCTGTACTCAAGTCTGCTAAGGAAATAGACGAAGCAGAACAGCATTTATGGTTTGTGGTGGGTGGCTTTGGCCTATTAGGAAGTGTCCTGATCGCAGTCGTGATGATCGGAGGTTTCCGTCTGACCCAGGCTCAGAGCCTTCGCATTCAAAGACTGACTAAGGCAACCCAGGAATTGGCCAGAGGCAATTTAGCCATTGGTATTCCGGTTGATAGTCAGGATGAAGTGGGGCTTTTAGCTCAGGGATTTAAGAGTATGGCAGAGCAACTTATGGCTCGCGATCGGCAACTGAACGAACAGGTGCAACAACTAGAGAGTACCCTTGAAGAACTGCACCGCACCCAGAGTCAGATGGTGCATAACGAAAAAATGTCGGCACTGGGGCAAATGGTGGCAGGAATAGCGCACGAAATCAACAACCCGGTCAGCTTTATCTACGGCAACCTGTCTCATCTCAATCAACACGTCCATGACTTACTGCGATTACTAGATGCCTATCAAATGGACCATCCCAACCCGTCCCCATCACTTCAAGATGACCTAGACGATGTGGATCTAAACTTCCTAAAAGAGGATCTCACTAAGATTCTTAAGTCGATGAAAGTGGGCAGCGCTCGCATTCGGGACATTGTGGTTTCGTTGCGTAGCTTTTCTCGTCTGGATCACGCGGAATTCAAGCCTGTCGATCTCCATGAAGGCATTGATGACACTTTGATGATTTTAGAACATCGCCTTCAAGCCAAGCCAGAACGCCCAACCATTGAAGTAGTCAGACAATATGGCGAGTTACCGTTGGTAGAATGCTATGCAGGTCAACTTAATCAGGTGTTTATGAACTTGCTATCAAATGCGATCGATGCTTTGGAAGAGAGCAATGAAGGACGTAGTTTTCAGGATATGGTTGACCAACCGAATCGGATTTGGATTAAGACTACCAAAACAAAAAAACAGTGGGTGGAGATTGCGATCTCCGATAACGGTACGGGCATTCCAGAAAAAGCGCGATCGCGCCTATTCGAGCCCTTCTTCACTACTAAACCCGTAGGCAAGGGGACAGGATTAGGCTTATCCATTAGCTATCAGGTGGTGAAGAAAAAGCATGGAGGAAAACTCTGGTGTGATTCCACCCTGGGCGAAGGCACGAAGTTTGTGATTGAGATTCCCATAGATCGGACTCAGCCAACAAATACTTGAGAATCGGTTTTCAGTTTTTCGACTCACTGTCAACCGTCAACCGTCAATTGCCAACTGTCTTCTCACTAAAATACTCTTCAACAATTTTCAAAATCCGCGAGGCGGCTAAACCGTCGCCAAAGGGATTAATTGCCATTGCCATTGCGTTGTAAGCTTCGGAATCACTCAGCAATTCTGCCGCTGCTGTGAAAATTGTATCAGAATTTGTACCGACAAGTTTAGCGGTTCCTGCGGAAATTGCTTCGGGTCTTTCTGTGGTTTCTCGCAATACTAAAACGGGCTTGCCCAAACTCGGTGCTTCTTCTTGCAAGCCGCCTGAATCTGTGAGGATTAAATGACATCTCTGAATCGCTCCTACTAATTCTGCGTAATCTAAAGGTTCTGTTAAAAATACTCTCGGATGGTCGCCCAAAAGAGCTTGCAAAGGTTCTCTAACAGTGGGATTTCGGTGCAGAGGTAGCAGTAAAGCTGTATCTGGAAATTTATCTAAGATTTGGAGAAATGCGTGAGCAATTCCTTGTAAGGGTTCGCCCCAATTTTCGCGGCGGTGAACTGTTGCTAAGATAGTGCGGTATTTGCTCCAATCTAAGTTGGGAATGTTGCATTCTGGTTCGCGTTTGGCGACGGAAAGCAAAGCATCGATGACTGTGTTGCCTGTACGGTGAATTTCTCCCCAAACGCCCGATCGCCCTAAATTCTCTTGGGCCAGCGCTGTTGGGGCAAAATGCAGCTTTGTGAGCTGAGATATCAACCGCCTGTTAGCCTCTTCGGGGTAAGGATTGAACACGTCGTCAGTCCGCAAACCGGCTTCTACGTGACCTACAGGTATTTTCTGGTAAAATGCAGCCAAAGCAGCGGCAAACGCTGTCGTTGTATCTCCCTGAACTAAGACGATTTGGGGCTGCAATTCTTTAAACAAGGCTTCCAAACCCTGCAAACTCCGGGATGTAATATCTGTCAAGGTTTGCTGGTGCTGCATAATTGCTAAATCGCGATCGGCTTTTAGATCGAACATTCGCATTACTTGCTCGACCATTTCTCGGTGCTGGCCTGTTAATATTACTTGGGTGTCAAAGTTGGGTGATTTTTTGAACTGTTGAATTACAGGGGCTAGTTTAATTGCTTCTGGGCGAGTTCCTAGGACGATGCAAATGCGGTGTGTGGCTTCGGACATGGTAAAGTTGGGTAGTTGAGATTTGCGAGGCTGTTAAAGGCAGAAGATTTTATAGCTGGTTTGAATCGTTGGTTAATAAGATTTTTTTTTAACCGCAGAGGGCGCAGAGGGCGCAGAGAAGGGAGACAAGAGAGAGAGTGGTTTGCCATTGGATGGGGCGGGTTTTTCAGATTGTCGGTTTGAGGCCGTTTTTGTTTGCTGAACTCGCCCGTACAAAAATATTGAGATTAGTACATTTTTAATCGTTAATTGGTCATGCCTTATCGTTACATTCTATTTTACAAACCCTATGATGTTTTAACTCAATTCACTGATAATTCAGGGGAAGTTAAACGCAGAACTCTGAAGGATTATATTCCGATTCCTGATGTTTATGCGGTGGGAAGGCTCGATCGCGATAGCGAAGGTTTGTTGCTGTTAACCGATGACGGACAAATGCAGCACCGCCTCAGTGATCCGAAATTCGCTCATCCCCGCACTTACTGGGTGCAAGTTGAACGAATTCCCGATGCAAGTGCGATCTCCGCTTTGCAAACTGGTGTCACAATTCAAGATTATCGGACTCGATCGGCAAAAGTGCAATTATTGTCAGCAGAACCACCTTTGCCGCCCCGCGAACCGCCGATTAGATTTCGCAAAAACATTCCGACAGCTTGGCTGGAAATGACTCTCACCGAAGGCCGGAACCGCCAAGTGCGCCGGATGACCGCAGCAGTAGGGTTTCCGACGCTGCGGCTAGTCAGATGTGCGATCGGGCATTTGCAACTAAATGACCTGAAACCCGGTGAATGGCGCGAATTAACTCAAACAGAAATCAAACTATTTTAAGACTGGCGCTAAACATCATCTCCGGTGCGCGATGCAGGCCCTACTTTCTGGGCGGCAAAATAAAACTCTCGTTTCCATCCTGATCTTTTTTTACCTGAGCTCCCAACTTAACAAGAGCTTGTTTCGCCCTTTGCCGCACCAACTTATCAGTTGTTTGATAATAAATCGTACTCCAAGCAGTAAACCGCACCGGCACGCTATCGGGATCTCGGCGCAAATACTCAGCAGTTGCTCGAAACAGCGGCGCTAAGTTCGGGCCGTCGGGCGTGTTTTCTACCCAATCAGCGGCCATTTCGTGGGAGCGAATTGACTCGGGAATGTCCCCCAACAGCAGCAACTCATCAAGACCTTTAGTTCGCCACACTATCCATGATTGGGAATGAAGTTGCGGCGAAACGGCAAGGGCCCTAGTACCACGCTCTATAAAGTTAACAGCAGTTTCAGGCTTTCCTTGATAAAAAGAAATAGCTGTGGAAAGAAACAGGTAGATGTCAGCCCACCGCGGGTCGCGCTGCGTAACTATGTCAAAATAATCTTGGCTCAGATTGTAGTCCGTCACATCTCGGGCTTCGTCGTCGCCAAAATACTGCAAAAATTTGAGAAATGTCCAATCTGCAATTAAATTGTCAAATCCAAAACTAGGGATAGTTTTGAGCATTTTTAGCCGCAGGGCTTCTTGCTGCGCTTCTTGCTGTGCGGCTTGCTTGAAACTGGCAGCAGACATTGCAGAGAGCGGCTTTTGCCCCTGAACACGAACTGGGGACATTCCGCCCAACTGCCCGCTAGACTGCATGGCGACGACCCCCGCCAGCGCTGCTAGACCGATCGCTCCATTAACGAGCAGGCTCAACCACTTACGCGAAAATTGTTCGATTTTAGCTTCCACGGCACTTTATAAATCCAAGTTTTAAATTAAGTTTATTGAAAGAGAGTAATAATTGGTTGGCGATCGACTATGAATCTCGTTAAACTATCCAAAGGGATGGTGGAGCCTCCACACAATAGTTTAAGTAGTAGTGTGAGATTTTTTAGCAATATAAAATCTCAAATCAAAAATCTAAAATCGAATTGAGCCAAATTCAATGAATCAAGCCCGCAGACGCTTTTCTAAATTACAGGCAGCCCTGTTCAGTGGGGCGATGGCAACAACCGCTTCGATATCTTTACTCGTTCCCGGCCTGAGTCAATCAGTCCGCGCCGAGCTTCAAGATAGCCCCAAAGCTGTCTTAGACGAAGCTTGGCAAATTGTGAACCGAGATTATGTCGATGGCAGCTTTAACAAGACTGACTGGCAAGTGGCCCGGAACGACTTGCTGAGCAAAAATTATACCTCTCGCGAAGCAGCCTATACCGCCCTCCGCAAAGCCCTAGAGAAATTAAACGACCCCTACACGCGCTTCATGGACCCGAAGCAGTACGAAGCGCTGACGAATCAAACCTCCGGGGAACTGACAGGGGTGGGGATGAGGCTGGAACAAGACGAGAAAACGAAAGCGATTACGGTAGTCGAACCGATGGAAAATTCCCCGGCCCTGAAAGCAGGGATTCAAGCGGGCGATACGATTTTGGCGATTGATGGCAAAACTACCAAGGACATGACTGTCTCGGATGCGGCTCAGATAATTCGGGGCTCCGAAGGCACGAAAGTCTCGCTGCGGATGGCTCGTCCGGGCAAAAGCGAGTTTGATCTCACTCTGACTCGGGCGAGAATTGAGGTAGCTGCGGTTCGCTACAGCCTCAAGAATGAAGGTGGCGAGAAAGTCGGTTACATCCGCTTGCAAGAGTTTAGTTCCCACGCGGGCGAACAAATGGAGGCGGCGATTAAAAAGCTCTCGGCTCAAAAAGCTGACGCTTTTGTTTTGGATTTGCGGGGGAATCCCGGCGGTTTGCTGCGGGTGAGCATTGATATTGCCCGGATGTGGATGGATACAGGGGCGATCGTCCGCACAGTCGATCGCGCGGGCGATTCTCAGGAAATGCGGACAAACCGCACTGCGCTCACTGACAAGCCTTTGGTGGTGCTCGTGGACGACAACTCGGCCAGCGCCAGCGAAATTTTGGCCGGTGCCCTCAAGGACAACAAGCGCGCAACTGTGATCGGCACCCAAACTTTTGGCAAAGCTTTGGTGCAGTCGGTGCATTCTTTGGCTGACGGTTCGGGATTGGCGGTGACGATCGCTCACTACTATACTCCCAACGGTACGGATATCAGCCACAAGGGCGTTACTCCCGATGTCAAAGTCGAAATAACCGACGAACAAAAGTTGAAATTAGCTAACAAACCGATGTTGGTTGCGACTAAGGACGATCCTTGCTACGCGCAGGCGATCGCACTTTTGAAAACTACCGCTGCCTCGGCCCGTCCCGTGGCCGCTAATGAGGTTATTGTTCCTCAGAAGTAGTTGAAACCGTCAGTCCTTAACAATTAGCTTTAAGATAAAACCCGCGCCGGCGGGTTTTGTTTTTGTAGTTTGATTTAGCTTCAGATTGCTAGAAAATGGTTTGTAATAACAGCCAACTATTTAATCCTACTATAATACTAGCCACTAACCAAGCTAAGGTTTTCAGCCAAAATGGATTTACAAACTCTCCCATTAAGTTGCGGTTTGAGGTAAACATTACCAAAGGAATTACTGCAAAAGGTAATTGCAAACTGAGAATCACTTGACTGAACACCAATAAATTAGTTGTACTCCCTTCACCGAACCAGATAATTGAGAGCAAAGCCGGCACAATCGCCACCAGTCGAGTCAGCAAGCGCCGCAACCAAGGCCGCAGACGAAAATTCAAAAACCCTTCCATCACAATCTGTCCTGCTAAAGTTGCAGTCAAGGTTGAGTTCTGCCCCGAAGCCAATAAAGCAAAGGCAAAAATTGCACTAGCAGAACCCACACCCAGCACCGGAGAAAGCAGTTTGTAGGCATCTTGAATTTCTGCTACTTCTTGATAGCCGGAAAAGTGAAATGTGGCAGCAGATAAGATCAGAATTGCTGAATTAATAAACAAAGCTATTGACAGCGCTACGGTAGAATCTATTGTGCCAAATTTAATTGCTTCCCATTTTTTATCAGAAGCTTCTTCCCAAGCACGAGTTTGCACGATCGATGAATGCAGGTAGAGATTGTGGGGCATCACAGTTGCCCCTAAAATACCAACCGCAATATAAAGCATTGCCTGATTTTGCAAAATCTCAAGGGTAGGAATATAACCCAGTAAAACTCCTCCGGCATCTGGTTTGGCAAAAATCATTTCTGCGATAAAGCAACCGCCAATAATTGCAATAATCGTAATCACCAAAGCTTCGATATAACGAAAGCCTCTGCCTTGTAAAAATAACACCATGATCACATCTAATGCAGTAATACAAACTCCCCAAACCAAGGGAATACCAAATAGCAATTGTAGTCCGATCGCACTTCCGACCAATTCAGCTAAATCGCAAGCAGAAATAGCAATTTCACAAAGTATCCACAGAAAAAAACTGACTCCCGGACTGAAATAA
This sequence comes from Microcoleus sp. MP8IB2.171, assembly GCA_030248405.1. Lineage (GTDB taxonomy): Bacteria > Cyanobacteriota > Cyanobacteriia > Cyanobacteriales > Microcoleaceae > Microcoleus. The sequence goes on along the minus strand of JARCMA010000377.1, from coordinate 3,510 downwards.
TCTCGACAAGCTTGTGCCAAATCTCGTCCCGTTGCGACTCCCAACCGCACGCACAATGATTGCAGAAAAATTGCCATCAAATTAGATAGCAAAATCACACTTAATAGCGCATAGCCAAACTGTGCTCCCCCTGCTAAATCAGTCGCCCAGTTTCCGGGATCCATGTAACCCACTGAAACCAGATATCCAGGCCCTGCGTAAGCCAACATTTTACGCCAGAAGCCTTTGCTGTTGGGAACGGGGATGCTGCGGTGGACTTCAGGAAGGCTGGGTCTGTTTTCCGAGTGGGTCATTTGTTTTACTGTTCAAAATTTTTCATATTTTTTTCATAATTTCACAAACCCCGGTAAATTTCATCAGTCGGATGGCTCAAAATCTGGCGGATTCGCAGTACATATTAAGTTGTGTATATTTTTGGGGTTGAGCGCAGGTGCGGGCGATCGACCGTAGATTAGGTCGATCGCCAAAAATCAATCAATCAGCGATCGTGATTTTAAAGATTTTTAAATTCGCGAGTTCCCTGATAGCCAGATAAATCTCCTAACTCCTTCAACGATTTTTGCCCTTGGTAAAACTTACCGTTAATTTCCCAAGTGGGAGTCCCCTGAATTTTCGCTGCTTGACAAAGATCAGGCCTCGCATTTTTCCATTGAGGATTGCACTCGATATAATTGAAAATGCCAGCCGCTTCTTTGCCAAAACTTTCTTTCTGCATCTGACAGTGATCGCAGGTAAAAGAGCCGTACATTTTAGCTCCCACTCTTTTTAAATGCTGTGCTAAAGCAATTTCCGAAGTACCGGAAGATGTTGTAGTCTTCATGCTAGTCTCCCTAGCAGTACCGAGATTATTCACATCGGCATAAAGAGCCAGAGAAGAAATCAGCACTAACATAGATACCAGAATTCCAATGAAAAATAGTTGCCCAATATCATCCCATTCGCGACCGATTAATGCTAAGACAAACAAGCTAGTTGCAAACAAAGCAGACGCAATACAGTAAATACAAGTTGCTTTGATGTCAACAGTGAGTACGTACATCAAATAGCCGCTGAAAATCGTCATCGCCGTGCCGCCAGCAAACAGCAACAGTCCCGTCCAAGAATCTAACCTAGAACGGAGACTCTTCTGTTCTGCAGGATTGACAAATAGGGGAGCTACTGCAAAAACTATCATGCTCAAATAGCCCAAAAAACCAAATAGAGAAAGAGGCAAACCAAAGACATAGGCATAGGGACTCGAAAGCACGATATCGCAGCCTTCTATGGGACAAGTTACCGCTCCTTGGGATAACTTGACGGCTGTTAGATAAGCAGTAATCGCAGCCCCAATACTTGCAATTCCTGCCATGATCGGGCGAGAATATCGATAAATCCAGGGCAGAGAACGTTGACGGTGCATAAGATTTTAACCTCAGAATGAATGTATGTCTCAATTGTCGTAGAATGAAATTTTACACGCTACGATTTCTCTATTTCAAAACTCTAGTTGCATTGAAAATAGCTGCTAAAGCTACCCCAACATCAGCAAAAACTGCTTCCCACATTGTAGCTAAACCAAAAGCACCCAAACCAATAAATATCGCTTTGACTGACATCGCAAAAATGATATTTTGCCAGACAATATTGTGAGTTTTTCTGGCAATTTGGATCGCTTCAGCCACCTTTGACGGTGCATCTGCCATAATCACAATGTCAGCAGTTTCGATCGCCGCATCCGAACCCAAACCGCCCATCGCCATGCCGACATCAGCCCTAGTCAGAACCGGTGCATCATTAATTCCATCCCCGACAAAGACAATTTTATCGCCTTTTTTAGATTGGGCGATCAGTTTTTCGATCGCCTCAACTTTTCCTTCGGGCAATAACTCAGCTAAGTAGGAATCTAAACCGAGTTGTTTCGCAACACTATCGGCTACAGCTTGATTGTCTCCTGTGAGCATCACGATGCGCTCCACACCCAATTTTTTGAGGTCACGAATAGCTTGTACTGCGTCGTCTTTAAGCTCGTCAGCAATTAAAATATAGCCAGCGTAGCGGTTATCTACTGCTAAATGTACGACAGTACCCTCAGCATTGCAGACATCGTGAGGGATGTTTTCTCGGTGCAGCAAACGGTCATTTCCGGCAAGCACAATTTGATTATTGACTTTGGCTCGAATGCCGTGTCCCGCTATTTCTTCGTAATCTGTAAGCTCCGAGGAATCTATTTTTCTACCGTAAGCTTCCAGAATAGATTTCGCGACTGGGTGATTAGATTGAGATTCTACTTTAGCAGCCATTGCCATCAAATCAGATTGTGAAAAACCATTTTGAGGTACAATTTGTGCTACTTTAAAAACTCCTTTGGTCAGAGTTCCTGTTTTGTCCAAAACCACGGTCTTAACTGCTGTCAGGACATCTAGAAAAGTCGAGCCTTTCACCAAAATACCGCGCTTGGCTGCACCGCCAATTCCCCCAAAGTATCCCAGAGGAATGCTAATCACCAATCCGCAAGGGCAGGAAATAACTAATAAGACTAAGGCGCGGTAAACCCACAAAAGGCGATCGGCATTAGTTGCTCCTGAAATGAACAAAGGCGGAATTAAAGCCACTGCTAGCGATGAAAATACTACAAAAGGCGTGTAGTAACTGGCAAATTTGCTGATAAACTTTTCAGTTTCAGCTTTTTTGCTTCTGGCATTTTCTACTAATTCCAGAATTCGGGAGATTGAAGATTCACCGAATAGTTTGGTAACTTTGACGGTGAGAACTCCTGTCTGGTTAATTGTTCCTGCTAAAACAGTTTCTCCTACTTTCACTGTTCGAGGTACTGATTCGCCGGTTAGTGCAGATGTGTCAATCTGAGAGTTACCGTCGATAATTTCACCGTCTAAGGGAATTTTTTCGCCTGGTTTGACAAGGATGATATCGCCGACGGCTACGGTTTCGGGCGAAACTTTTTTGATGTCACCATTTTCTTTGAGGTTGGCGCTGTCTGGGCGAATTTCTAAGAGGGATTTGATCGATTGACGAGAACGCCCGATCGCAAATTCTTGGAAGAGTTCTCCGATTTTGAAAAACAACATCACCCCGACTGCTTCGGGAAGTTTGTGAATAGCTACAGCCCCCAGTGTTGCTATCGTCATTAAGAAATTTTCATCAAACACTCTACCTCGCAGAATGTTACGGCCGGCAATAGTTAAAACATTCCATCCACTCAAAAGATAGGCGGGGATGAAAACCAGATATTCGGCTATAGAATAGGGCGTGTTGTGCAGTTGTTCTTCAAATATTAAACCTCCGATAAATAGTAAAACAACGGATATAACAGGAATCAATTCTTGCTTCAGGTTGAAATCTCCGTTGCCGTGGTCGTGGCCGTGGTCGTGGCCGTGGTCGTGGTCATGGTTATGATTCTCATGGCTGTGTTCGTGGTGTGCGTCGTGACTACAGCAACCGGAATCGCTCGATTTGGCTTTTTGCATAGTTTTTCCTGGATTGAGCCTGACAGATGATAGTATGAATATATAT
>JARCMA010000376.1 GCA_030248405.1 Microcoleus sp. MP8IB2.171 | reverse complement strand
CCCTTAAGAAGGGGGACTTTGAGGGCATTCTTGTCCCACCCCCTACTCCCCTTTTTAAGGGGTGTGCCAGGGATATCTGTCTTAAGTGAACCGTATTGGGTTTAAATTACGTTGTTTTCTTCATTCCGCGGAGGCGGAATTCGTTTTTATAGACGCGGTTTCAACCGCCGTCTTATCTTGATAAATATTCATTTAATAAGTTCTTCTAGTGAGGGAAAAAGTAATTTTTCGGCGCTGATTTTTTCGCAATCGCAAGGCTGTTGAATGGCGGCAATAGCAGAGACATTCCCTAACAGCAAACGGATGCTTTCAATTAATAGTGGTAGAGTTAATAAAACGATCGCCCCAGACACCAGCAAGCTAATCAAGCCATCCGCCCAATTCCAGTGCAGCCAAGCTACGGCGATCGCAGCTAAAATTACTCCAACCGACGAAAAAATGTCGGCGACTGCGTGCAGAAACGCGCTTTTGAGGTTCAAGTCGCCGTGACAGCAGGAATGCAAGCAACAAGCATTAATCGAGTTGATGCTTAAACCGACTATGGCGGTAATTAACATCGGGAGTCCTTCTACTTCGGGAGTTGGGGACAGCAATCGGTCGATCGACTCTACTGCAATCCACAGGGCGATCGCCACTAAACTGATACTATTAACTAAGGCAGCAATGATTTCTCCTCGTTCAGGAATTGGCGATTGTGCGATCGTACAATCTACGGATTTACTTTGGCGTTTGACTGAGGAGTACCAAGTCGCTGTCAAAGTTATTGCTAAAGCTGCTACATCTGAAAAAACGTGACCCGCATCTGCTAATAGGGACAAACTATGAGAATTAAGTGCGGCGATTAACTCTGCTACAAAAAAGCTGCTAAGCAGTACCAATGCTGTTTGTAAAAGTCGAACTTTGCCAATTCTGGGATTTATATTCTCGCATTGTGCGATATCCTTGGCGTTTTCCGAGTCAAAATTGTCCCTAACTAGAAATGTCATGCAGCAGTCCTTAAGGTTAAACTCGATTTTAAATTAAACATTAAATTAACTATCAATGACCGATTATATACCAAATCCGAACCAAGATCAGGAAAATTTGATCGCAAATTCCCCAAATTCTCAAATAAACGATCGTCCAATTAGCGACAATCACGCAAATACTTTGACAGGCGAATCTTTAATTGATTTGCGGCTGTACAACCAGTCAAAGTTCGATCGCGGAAGGCCTGGTTGGCTAATTTTGCTCTGGTGGTTCGTCCAGGCGATCGCCTTTCCCCTCACTCCACACCCTTGTAATAGCATCAGGAGCGGGCTGTTGCGGTTATTTGGAGCAAAAATAGGTCGAGGTGCGGTGATTCGCCCCACGGCTCGTTTTACCTATCCGTGGAAAATTGAAATCGGAGACTACAGTTGGATCGGCGATGATGTTGTATTGTACAGTTTGGAGCGAATTGCGATCGGCAAACACTGCGTCATTTCTCAAAAAAGTTACCTCTGCACCGGCACTCATGACCCTCAAGACCCAGCCTTTGGCTTAATCACAGCACCTGTGATCATTAATAACGGCGTTTGGATTGCCGCCGACTGCTTCATTGGCCCCGGTGTCGAAATCGGTGCCAACGCTTTAATTGGAGCTCGCAGCAGCGTCTTTAAAAATATGCCAGCCAGCTTTGTTTGCACGGGAACACCTTGTCGTCCCCGCTATCGGCGAGAAATCAACCAAAGTTCGTAAGAGACATTGCACCTGGAAACTAAGCAGCTTTACAAGCTTGCTGCCGAATAGGAATTTCAATGACGAATTCTATTCCCTTTCCTAATCCAGGCTGGCAGTATAATCTGCCTCCATGCTTTTCAACAATAATTTGATAACTGATAGATAACCCCAACCCAGTTCCTTTACCGATAGGTTTGGTCGTAAAAAAAGGGTCAAATAGTTTCGGTTGTAGAGTTTCGCAAACTCCCAGACCGTTGTCACTAATATGAATAGCAACCCAATTCTCGTCAGTTACTTTTGTACAAATCTGAATGCGGTTCGGGTGTTGTTTGATTTCTGCAAAGGAACGCTGCTGATTAGATTCATCCAAAGCATCAATGGCATTTGAAAGAACATTCATGAACACTTGATTGAGTTGTCCGGCATGGCATTCTACTGGTGGAAGCTGACCGTACTTTTTTATTAGTTCAATCTCAGGATGCTCTGGTTTTGCTTTTAAACGATGATGCAGGATGGTGAGTGTACTATCAATTCCTTCATGGATATTTACTGCTTTCACGTCTGCCTCATCTAGGCGAGAAAAGATTCGCATAGACTTGACAATCTCCTGGATGCGCTGCGTTCCTAAGTTGATTGAGTTAAGAACTTTGATAAAATCTTCCTCCAGAAATTCCAGTTCTATTTCATCCATTGCTGCTTGAATCCGAGGGGTGGGATTTACATAATCCTCTTGATAGAGGTGTATAATTTTTAGTAAGTTATGAGCGTACTCTTGGGCATAACCCAGATTGCCAGAAATGAAATTTATAGGGTTGTTTATTTCATGAGCAATACCAGCAGCCATTTGCCCTAAGCCGGACATTTTCTCGCTTTGGATTAACTTAAGTTGCATTTGTTTTAAATCTTCATAACCTTGGCTGACTTCTACAATTTTTTGCTCTAATAATATATTTTTTTCCTCTAATTTTTCAGCTAGAACATGAAGCTTTAAATGCAGTTTGACGCGAGCTAATACTTCCTCTTGTTGGAAGGGTTTGGTAATATAATCTACAGCCCCAAGCTTAAACCCCTCAACTTTATTAGCCGTATCCGAGAGAGCAGTCATAAATATAACGGGAATCTGTTTAGTTTCTGGATTAGCCTGTAATCGACGACAGGTTTCAAATCCATCAATTTCTGGCATCATGACATCTAGCAAGATTAGATCGGGTAGAGCATATTTGACCCGCTCTAGTGCCATCTTTCCAGATTTCGCAACCCGTATTTCAAATCCTTCCTGACTTAAGGCATCAGATAAGACACCCAAGTTGGCTGAATTGTCATCAACTATAAGAATTGTACCCTTGGGTTGAATTGCTGAATTCATAAACCTTACTTGTAGGATTGAATAAAGATTAAAATCTCTTCGTCTTGAAAGTCCTTGGCCATTTGATGCAATCTTTTAGCGAAGGGAATGTATTTTGGATCTATTTCTTCAAGTAATACCGCCTGTTTAACTATTTCTCGGAAATTTCCTTTCATCGCCAGCTCGTATAGTATTTCCATTTCTGTAGCAGGTGGGGAAATTAGCTCATCGGTGTCTGAGGCGATCGCCAGTGGAGCTTCATTGGCTTCATAAACCCATTCCAAATCAAGATACTTTTGCAATTTTTCCAGGAGTTCTGTTGCTTGAACAGGTTTGGGAATAAAGGTGTTGCCTCCTGCCTCTAAACTTCTGTATTGATCGGTTTCAAATACGCTGGCAGAAGACACAATAATCACGATGTCTTTGAAATTTTCCGAGTCTCGAACCCGCTTAATCAGCTCGTAGCCATCTAGTTCGGGCATTAATAGGTCGGTAACGATTAAATCTGGCTGCACCTCTAGAATTTTTTCCCAGCCTTCCTGCCCATCGTTGGCTTCAGACACCTCAAAGCCGATCGGACTGAGCAAATTGCTAACTACCGAACGGTTAGCCCATTTGTCATCGATCACCACAATTTTAGGTTGGCGGTCTTTGATGCCGATAATCTGCCCGTGATGGTCGATTTGAGACGTTTTTACCCATTCATCGGCGACAGATAGATTGACATCAAACCAGAAAATACTGCCAACATTCATCTCACTTTGAACCTGAATGGTACTGCCCATTAGTTCTACAATCCTTTTGCTAATTGCCAGTCCCAGCCCGGTGCCTTCCGTCTGCCGTCTGCGATCTCCTACCTGCTCGAAAGGCTGAAAGATAGCTTGGAGTTGATCTTGTGCAATGCCGGTACCTGTATCGCGTATTTCAAAGCGAATTTTTTCTTCTGTTGCAAAACTGACTATAAAAGTAACACTGCCCGCATCCGTAAATTTAATCGCGTTGCTCAAAAGATTAATTAACACTTGTCGCAAGCGTTTTTCATCCGCATGAATACCGATCGGCAGTTCGGGGCTTGATGGAAAATGAAACTGAATTCCCTTGAGTTCAGCTCGGATGCGACACATCTCTGCTACACCTTGCAGGAACGCTGGGAAATGAAAATCGGTGGGCTGGAGTTCCACTTTCTGTGCTTCAATCTTCGACAAATCGAGAATATCATTGATTAAGGTCAGTAAATGGGAACCGCACTGATAAATTACATCAATGCGCGATCGCTCTTCTTCATTCAAGACTTTGGAACGCTGAAGAATCTGCGCGTATCCCATGATGCCATTAAGGGGAGTCCGCAACTCGTGGCTCATGTTGGCAAGGAATTCACTTTTTGCCCGATTAGCTGCTTCTGCGGCTTCCTTGGCTTTTGCCATTACGAATTCTGCTTGTTTGCGATCGTGGATATCGGTGCAAATTCCCACCCACTCCCGGAGGCTGCCATCTTCATTTAGAATTGGCACCCCTCTAGCTTGAAAATAACGATAGTTTCCATCCGCTCCGCGGAGTCGATATTCTATCTCAAACAGGCTTCTCGTTTGCACTGCTTCCATCCAGACCTGATTCGTTCGTTCGCGATCGTCCGGGTGGATTGTATCTAACCAGCCAAAACCAACCACCTCAGCTTCCGTTTGTCCGGTGTAAGCTCTCATACTCGGTGTATCCTGGCATCTTCCTTCAGCATCCGTTGTCCAGACAATTTGGGAGATGGCAAGGATTAGTGAACGATAGCGTTCTTCGCTTTGTTTTATAGCATCTTCCGCTTGTTTGCGATCGCTAATATCTCGTGTTGTGGCAATGATGCCGATGATGTTGCTTTTAGCATCCCGCCAAGGAGCTTTTGTAGTCCAAAAGGTCCTTGGGGTTTGATCGTGGAAATAAATTTCTTCCTCGTAGGTGTCAGTGCTTCCTGTTGCCATGATTTGGCGATCTTTTGTCATCAATTCACGGGCAGCATCAGGCGGCATTAATTCCAAATCATTCTTGCCGATGATTTCCTTAATTGGTTTGCCCAAGAAGTTTGCCACAGTTGAGTTGATGGCAACATAACGTCCTAGTCTATCTTTAACCACTATTAAGTCGGGCGTACTTTCTAAAATAGAGTTGAGCAGTGCGTTGCGATCGCGCAGTGCAGCCTCCTGTTCCCGCAGCTCTTCTTCAGCTTGTTTGCGATCGCGAATATCCCGCGCTACAGTCGAAATAAACTCGACTTCGCCCGCTGCCGTTTTGTGAACGATCAAAACCTGGGAGACTGGAATTTCTTGCCCATCGCGTGACAAAAATAGCGTTTCACCAGCCCAGCTACCCTCTCGCAAGGCGGTGGGAATTATTTCGTTGTGGAACTTTGCTTTTCTCGAGGGAGCTAATACAGAATCTATAGTAAACGGCGATCGTGCTTCCTCTGGAGACATCCCCAGCATTTTTTGTCCGGCTTTGTTGAGGTAGACACTATGCCCTGTCACATCCGCAACTCCTACTAAGTCGGAAGTTGCTTCCAAAATTGCCGTCAGTCGTGCTTGCTCTTTCTCTGCCCGCTTGCGATCGCTAACTTCAATCACAATGCCACCCACACCAAAAACCAAATTATTTTCATCCAGCAAAGGATAGTAAGATGCTTCCCAGTAGCGCAGAATGCCTGGTTGTTTGGGCGTTTCACCCATTAATTCATAGTTGAGAATTGGCTTGCCCGTATCCAGAATGCCTTGCAGCATGGGTTCCAGAGTCGGAGCCAAATCTGGCAGCAGTTCACGCAGCGACCTACCAATATGGTCTGCCACACAAAGGCCATTAGTCTCTGCCAGAACTTCGTTAATTTGGACGTACCGAAGTTGGCGGTCAAAAATCAGCATTCCGGCATTAGCACCTGCAAAAAAAGCGTCGAAGTGAGCCTGTCGCAATACCTCTGCTGTTGTGCTCTCTTGCTGTGAGGGTTGGGTTTTCTCTGGTGGGAATTTGCTCATGTTGGATTGTGGATTTCAGCTTTTATTCTACAACTTGTGTCCAATTGGGCGATCGTAAGGTTTTCATTCCCTCCTATTTGGGTACTGAAGAAAACGTTCAGTAGGGCGACCATTCGGCTTTCAATCTGCGATATTCTGTATCCATTGCGACACTATTTCCGTTAATTCTTCGGATGTATCGCCAAGTATTTTTATTTCTCATCAATTCTATTCCTAATCAATCCTATTGGTAGAACATTGGTGACAACATCAGCTAGGGAAGCGTTTGTCAATCAGCAATTATGCTCATAATTTACTCAGATTTGGGGGGTGGAAAACTTAGATTTGGGCGATCGAGCAATCATGGCGATCGGCATATTTATGCCCACCCACCCCCAAATCGCCAATTTTATACTCCTAAACAAGCAGTATTTTCAGTAAAATTACGGATTGACAAATGCAATTAAGTTATAGCTAATCCCCCATGTCGGTAGAATGTCAAGTATTCTTGGAACGTTATCAATTTTAGCTAGAGCGGTTAAATTTTCACTTAGAAATACACAAGACGGACGCAACTAGCAGAGTAATAGCAATATCTCTCGCACCAGTTAAAGTCATTGTAATACTTGGATATTTGACTTGTCCACTTAAAGAGTCATTGAATAATCCCTGCTTAAGTTGATAACGGGACTTCAAAAAAAAATTAGTGGAGAGTATGATAAAATCCAATAGAATTAATGTTGACTAAAGTTAGTAGAGTGTTCGCTTTAATAATAGATGAGCCTGCTTTTGTATCGCGAAAAAGTGGCACACTAACCGCAGGCCTGCGAAGACCAGGTATCCTAAAAATTGGCAATAGGGATAACTGCGTAGTATGAGGAACCACATCTCTATGTAACAACTTCACTTTTTTCACCCTAAAAACAGGTTAAGATTTATGATTACGAGTTCAGTATTTTATTTTTACATTGGGTACTGAGGACTTTATTTTTTACTACTCCCCCTTAAAAAATGACCACACAAAAAACCTTATTGCCTGAATTTAAATTGTATACAATACCAGAATAAGTATTGACACAGCTCTCGAAAACATTTACCGCTACCCTATTTTAAATAGGCGAAAATCCTGTATCCTTGCAGTCCCTGGTGGAACTGATTATATTGTTTATGGCTATCCTTGTGATAGCACGATATTTTACAAACTTTCTTAAGGAACGCTTGTTAGTCAGACTAGGAATTGACGAGGGAAATCGGGAAGCAATCGCAGTAATTATTGGGTATTTAATAGTAGCTTTGGGTGTGATATTCGCCATCCAAAGCATCGGATTCAACCTCGCTTCTTTTGCAGTAGTTGCGGGGGGATTGGGAGTCGGAATTGGCTTCGGAATACAGGATTTAACCACTAATTTTGTCAGCGGCTTAACGCTGCTTTTAGACAGACCTGTGAAAGTCGGAGATTTTGTGGAATTAGAAGGATTGATGGGAATTGTCAAAAAAATCTCGATTCGATCGACCATTATCACCACCAACGACGACTCCAGTGTCATAGTTCCCAACAGTACCATGATTAGCAGCAAAGTTGTTAACTGGAGTTACGAAAACTCGCTACTCTGTCTGCGAGTTCCCGTAGAAGTAGCGGAGAATAGTAACCCGCTGTTAGTGACAGAAACTCTGTTAAATATTGCTTACGCGGAAGGAGGGGTTTTGTACGAACCGCATCCGAAAGTATTGTTTGTTGAGTTTGGTGATGATAGTTTTAAGTTTGAACTTTTAGTTTGGACGGACAAGCCGACTGAAAGAGAAGTAATTAAAAGTTCTTTGAATTTTGCAATTGAATACAATTTCCGCCAGCAAAAAATCGAATTTCCGTTCAATGACAGAGAAATTTATTTAAAAAATCCCGAAGTTCTGTTGTCAATGTTCAACAAAAAAGAAACTGCAATTGACCTCCCGAACAGTTACTCTGAAAATGAGCAAAAACAGCCAATTTTTGCAGAAAAACTGAAAAAGCCATCGTCCCTTAGCTGTTTGCTGCGAGAGGTGGAATACTTTGAAAATCTGACTGATCTTGAATTGCGGCAATTGATTGAAGTTGGATACCGCAAACGGCTGCGATCGCAAGAATATTTGTTTCACGAAAACGACCCCGGAGATGCTTTTTACATGATTCTTTCAGGTTCAGTCGAAGTTTTTGTGGAAGCTATTGACAAACACCTGAATAACCTCGGCACTGGTCAGTTTTTCGGGGAACTTTCTTTGATGTTGGGAATCCCCAGAACTGCTTCGGTAAGAGCTTTGGAAGAAACAATTTTGTTTGCCATCAATAAAGAAGGTTTCCAAAAAGTTTTAACTGAACGACCGGATTTATCTGAACAGATTATTAAAGAAATAGTCAAACACAAAGAAGAACTCAGCGAGAGACAGCAATTATTGCGAGAAATGGAATTGGTAGATGCAGCAGAAGAGGATGAAAATCCTGTAGAATGGGTGAGAAAACGGCTAAAAAATCTATTTAGTGTTTGAAATGATTTCTTATGACGCGATTTATTCATGATCTCTTTGCCAAAGAATACCTGGAGGAATTGCTGTCGCCGATCGGAACGGTTAATATCGGCCGCGATGTGACTTCAGAAGTCCGAGAAATCGATGTTTACTTCACTCCCAGCACCGCAATTCCCGAATACTCAGAAACCCTGGGATTGTTGGGGAAAATGGCAAACACAACTGCAATTTTTGAACCGTTTCGCAATCCGGCAAACGTCAGCGAAATTTGTAGCTGTCTGGGCAAGTTATTGGATGTGCGAGGTGAATTGGAGCGAAAATTTAGGAGAGAAAATACTCGCTATGATGATACTCAGTTACCCAAACTGTGGATTTTGATGCCCACAGCATCGAAAGCATTGGTAGATAGCTTTAATGCGATACCAGACACAGAGAATTGGATGCAGGGAATTTATTTTTTGGGTGAATCTTTGCGAACTGCAATTGTGGCGATTCACCAGTTGCCAGAAACTCCAGACACCCTGTGGTTGAGGATTTTGGGCAAAGGGGGAGTGCAGCAAAGGGCTATTTCCCAATTAAGCGCTTTAGCCACAGACGATCCGTTGCGGATTATCGCGCTAGAATTGCTGTATCGGTTACAGTCAAATTTAGTAACCGATGCGCCACAAGAATTAGAGCCAGAAGAGCGGGAGTTAATTATGGCCATTGCACCACTTTTTCAACAACAAATACAAGCAGCACAGCAACAAGCTAGAGAAGAAGGACTAGAACGAGGACTAGAACGAGGCAGACAAGAACAACAGCGCTTAATCTTAGAAAACTTCCTGCGAGTTAGATTTGGAGAATTAAGTCCAAAAATGACAGTTTTTCTATCTCCAATATCCAAGTTGGCGGCGGCGGAATTTACAGTTTTGTTGCTGGCAATATCGATGCTGACAGTTGATGAAGCTGGGCGGGAAGCAGCGGTTAAATTGTTAGCTGAAAGTGCGTTGCGAATGCGATCGCCTGAATTGGGCGCTATTCTGCCAGCAGCCGTTACTAATTTATTGGCATTGCCTGTGGCAGAATTGACATTGTTTGTAGAACAACTGCCACAGTTATCGGCTGAGGAATTGAGGGACAGGTTAGGGAAAACACCTGAATAAAACCTGCGATCGCAGCCATAAAGGGATCTCGCTCTTTATGGCTGCGATAATTCTCACATAAAATTCCTAGATTCTGTCGATCGCACTTAGGAATTGGACTGCGGCGATAAAATCAAGTGCAGCAGACCCTCGATCAATCGATCGCGCTCCATTGGCACAATCTCTTTACCGTGCATCATCTCCTGCATTAACTGAAAATATACCAGCGATCCAATAAAAATCCGCGCCGTTGCCTCCGGATCGGGCAAATTTAACTCTGGATGCGATGCCAAATATTCCGCTAGCCGATCGATCCCCGGTTTAGCTAAGTTTTTCACAAAAGTCTGCGCTAGCCGGGGAAAACGCCCCGACTCCGCAATCACTAACCTGACGAAATTGAGAAATTCTGGTTCGTGGGTCGCCTGATCCAATATATTTGTGGCAACGAATCGTAGCGCTACGGCCGGTTCTTCATCCAGAACTGTAAAATAAACTTTTTCTCTCGCCAGCCGCTGTACCAAGGCCGCGAATAATCCCTCTTTATCTTGAAAATAGCTGTAAACCGTGGCTTTGGAAACTCCTCCCGTCTTCGCTACCTTGTCCATACTCGTGCCCGCGTAGCCGTGGGTTAAAAATTCTTGCATCGCACCTTGCAGGATTTGTTCCGTCTTGTCACTTGCTGCGGCGCTGTCTGGTTCGATCGGTTTTGTCCTGGCCATCACTTGTTTTTGTAATTTTTGCTTGGGGTCTTGACATTATTATACTAAACGGTTTAGTCTTAATAAAGAACTAAACCGTTTAGTTTTATTAACCTAAAAGATGAGGTGTGTCATGGTACACCAACCAACAGCAGACGGCTTATCCTCAAATCCATCCCTAGTTAAACAACTCCTAGTTGTGGCAGCATTAGCAACCCTGGCGGCAGGGGGAACCACAGGCTACACGATCTGGCGATCGCGCATACCCGACCCCAACGCAGTCGCAGCAGCAGCCGCCGTCTCCGCATCCCAATTAACCACAGTTACAGCCTTGGGGCGACTGGAGCCCAGAGGAGAAGTAATTAAAGTCTCCGCCTCCGGTACGGCCGAAGGAAACCGGATCGATCGACTTTTGGTAAAAGAGGGAGACAGGGTGAAAACAGGTCAGGCGATCGCAATTCTCGATAGTCGCGATCGCCTGCAAGCCGCCCTCGACCAAGCTCAAGAACAAGTGCGCGTCGCCCAGGCAAACCTAGCAAAAGTGAAAGCTGGAGCCAAAAACGGCGAAATTCAAGCCCAGAAAGCCAGTATTGCCCGCTTAGAAGCCGATCGCAGTAACGAAATCACAGCGCAACAGGCGATCGTTGCCCGTCTAGAAATTGATCGCAGCACCGAAATTGCAGCGCAACAAGCCACAATTGCCCGCATCAGGGCCGAACAACAAGGTGAAATTCAAACCCAACAAGCCACAATTGCCCGTCTACAAGCCGAACTCCGCAACGCCATAAGCGAGGATCAGCGCTACTCCCAACTGTATGAACAGGGAGCAATTTCCGCCTCAACTAGCGACAGCAAAAGCCTCGCAGCCGAAACAGCCCAACAGCAACTCAACGAAGGAAAGGCAAAACTGAATCAAATTCAGGAATCCCGCCAACAACAAATTAACGAAGCCCAAGCCAAATTGAATCAAATTCAGCAATCGCGCCAACAGCAAATTAACGAAGCCCAAGCCAAACTCAGCCAAATTCAGGAATCTCGACAACAGCAGATTAATGAAGCCGCGGCAAATCTCGATCGCATAGCCGAAGTGCGGCCCGTTGACGTGCAAGCAGCCTCCGCCGAAGTCAGTTCCGCCCAAGCCGCCGCCAAAGGCGCCAAAGCCAATCTGGCTCTAGCTTACATTCGCTCTCCTAGAGATGCCCAAGTCCTCAAAATTCACGCATATCCAGGAGAAAAAGTGGGGAATGACGGCATTGTCGAACTCGGACAAACCGCCAAAATTACTAGCGATGCTTTGACAGGCGAATTGCGGGGAACTGTCGAACATATTGGTTTGCAAGTGCAGCGGCAAAATATTATTAACACCGATCCTTCTGCGAATATTGATAGTCGAATTGTGGAAGTAAAAGTGCGCTTAGATGAA
This sequence comes from Microcoleus sp. MP8IB2.171, assembly GCA_030248405.1. GTDB lineage: Bacteria > Cyanobacteriota > Cyanobacteriia > Cyanobacteriales > Microcoleaceae > Microcoleus. The sequence continues at coordinate 5,284 of JARCMA010000376.1, read as the reverse complement.
GCTTCCAGCCAGAAAGTAGCGGGATTAACCAATTTGCAAGTCAAAGTGGCGATCGGCGGGAATTAAGGATTAAGAAGTTTTTAACCACAGAGAGCGCAGAGAACGCAGAGGAAGAGAAGAGAGAGATGAATAATTCCGACTTTAATTAAAGATTAAGAACATGACTGACGAAATCCACAATCTAAAATCTAAAATCCTATGCTTGGACTAATCAAACCATTACAACAATTAAGAAACAGAACTCCTCTTGGATGGCTGCAACTTAGTCACGACAAAGGGCGAATGGTAGTAGCAGTAGCGGGAATTGCCTTTGCTGACGTTTTGATGTTCATGCAGTTGGGCTTTCAAAATGCGCTTTTTAGCAGCAATACGCGCCTGCACCAAACTTTGCAAACAGACATAGTTTTGATTCACCCGCAAGCCAGAAATTTAATTAATTTGTCTTCTTTTCCCAGGCGCAGATTATATCAGGCAATGAATGTACCAGGTGTGAAATCAGCCGAGCCGCTTTACGTCAAAATTGGCAACTGGAAAAATCCCGAAACTCGTCGCGAAACGTCAATTATGGTGGTCGGTTTCAATCCCGATCGCCCTGCATTTGCGTTGCCAGAAGTCAACCAAAATTTGAACTCGATTAAATTGCCGGATACTGTGTTATTTGACCGAGCTTCTAGAGGGAATTATCAAGCAGCTATCGCACAAATCAATCAGGGAAAATCTGTTAAAACAGAGGTCGATCGGCGCACAATTAACATCAGTGGTTTATTCACAATTGGAGCATCTTTCGCCGCTGACGGTATTTTGATGACCAGCGACCAAAATTATTTGCGCCTATTTCCCAGACAAAATGCCACGAGTGTTAATGCCGGATTAATTCAACTGCAACCGGGTGCTGACCCTGTGGAAGTTCAACAAGTTTTAAAAGCATATTTGCCGTCGGATGTCAAGGTATTGACCAAACAAGAATTTATCGAGTTTGAGAGAAATTATTGGGCGAATAATACTGCGATCGGCTTCATATTTAACTTAGGCGTAGCGATGGGTTTCGTAGTAGGAGTAATTATCGTTTACCAAGTCCTATCAACCGATGTCAGCGACCACATGGCAGAATACGCTACTTTTAAAGCAATGGGCTACCGCAATATTTATTTGCTTGGCATTGTTTTTGAAGAAGCTATAATTCTTTCTGTTCTCGGTTTTTTGCCTGGGGTAGGAGTTTCGGTAGGACTCTATCATTTAACTCGCAATGCAACAAATTTACCTCTATACATGACTATAATGCGGGCAGTTACAGTATTAATTTTGAACATGGTAATGTGCAGTATTTCCGGAACTATTGCCACTCGTAAACTGCAAGCAGCCGACCCAGCCGACATTTTTTAATCTGCATTTCGTAGATAACTCGGCGGTTGAAACCGCGAGACTAAGAAATAAAAAGTAAACGGATATTTAAGCCGGATTTTGTATCATATCAAATCCTCGATTCATCCGAATTATTCATCTCTCTCTCTGTGTTCTCTGCGCCCTCTGTGGTTAAAAAAATCCGAATCTTTGAAATTATGCAATCCACTACCCTCAACCCCACAACCGACAACTTACAGATTTCTGAGCCAGTAATTTCTATGCACAAACTCGACCACTACTTCGGTCAAGGTCAACTGCGAAAACAGGTACTTTTTGACATCAACCTAGAAATAAATGCAGGTGAAATCGTCCTGATGACCGGGCCTTCTGGTTCGGGAAAAACCACGCTTTTAACATTGATTGGCGCACTGCGTTCTGGTCAATCGGGAAGTCTCAAAATTCTCGGTCAAGAGATGTGCAAAGCGAGCGCAGAACAATTGGTAAAGGCGCGGCGCAAAATAGGCTACATTTTTCAGGCGCATAATTTACACCGTAGTTTGACGGCGCTGCAAAACGTGCAGATGGGTTTGGAAGTTCACGGCAATTTGTCGCGTTCTCAAATGCGCGATCGCTCTGCAAAAATGCTAGAGTTAGTAGGACTGGAACAGCGGATTAACTATTATCCAGATGATTTGTCGGGAGGACAGAAACAAAGAGTTGCGATCGCCCGCGCTTTGGTCAGTCAACCGCAAATTGTTTTAGCTGACGAACCGACAGCCGCGCTGGACAGCAAATCCGGTCGCGAAGTGGTGAATTTGATGCAGCAACTAGCCAAAGAACAGGGTTGTACTATTTTGTTAGTAACCCACGATAACCGAATTTTGGATATTGCCGATCGCATCGTTCACATGGAAGATGGAAAATTAGCCTAATTTTAAAATTTCCGAAGAATAGACATCACCCCGGGAGCATCTCACTTTTGTAACCAAGCTAGAAATTGGAGTTTTGAGGCAGGAGGCAGGAGACAGGAGGCAGGAGGCAGGAGGAAAGAGGAAGAAGGAAGGAGCCAGAAGAAGTGTTTTTACAAATATGAGATGCTCCCCATCACCCATAACTCCCTCATTTTCAATTTTGGATGTCAAAATTTAATCCAAAATTGCCAAACTCGAATCTCAACTCGTCCTTGGACTGTTGACTAATTGCTAACAACCAATCCTGGGCGGTCAATCCCCAAATTTTGCTGATACATTGCTTCTAGTTTCGGCATCGACGATTCCACAGAACCGCCATAACGGCGAAAAGAAGGCCAGATGTAAGCGAGTTTTCTCACTGCTGACTCCAATCGACCCGCTTCTATATCTTCTAATGCACCTTTTTCTCGGATTAACTCTATAGCCATCAAATCTTGATTTTCTGGGCTGAAATCGCGGACGCCAAATTTCTTGGAAAATCTGTCCCAAGTTGTGCTGAGAAACTGATATCGCCCCGCTGCGTCGGAACAGAGTTTTTTGCCGTAGCGGCGGCCGCACCTCATTTCTCTGGGATGATCTTGAAAGCTGACAAATTTCGTGCCGGTGTACTGGGTGCGGTAGCCGTCGGGGCTAGCGGTTCCTTCGGCGGCGGCAATCGTGTCGAGAAAGGCTTTGACTCGACGTTGGGGGCCGATGCTATCGAGTCTGCTATCATCTCTGGGCTTAGGTGAATTCAGGGTTGCAGTTTCGGGTTCTCGATCGCGATCGATGTTATTCTCTCCTTTGTTTGGTGAATCGAGAGCCGCAACTTCCGGCAGGCGTTTCGGGGCGGGCGAGCTTTCTGCCGAGACCGATTGCCCCCACAGTCTCGGCGTCATTCGACCTAAGAAAAAGCACAAACAGATTAAGAAACCCCAAGAGAGTTGAAAACGAAGGCGTTTAGAGCGATTCCGGCGCAGAACCGGCCACCGGTGAAGGGGGAGTGTTGCGGGCAAAATTTTCGTTTGCTGGCCGAAGGCGAACAGCGATTTCAGCGCTACCAAGGTTTGCTTGTAAAAACGCGGTGGAAATTTCCGAGCTCTCATTGCTGCGGCGAAAGTCTCCACATCTGTCAGAGTAACTTGTACCAGCGGTTTTGCGACAAACACTCGAAAATGGTTGGCCGCCTGCCAGCTAAGCGCCGGTTGCGGGGGGATTTGCGGTTTACCCACAGGCGAATTAGCTCCATGTCTGACATAGGGAGCAGGTGGCTTCCCAGATGTTTTGATGCGTACAAAAGTACCTCCTGATATCAGTTCAGGTTGAAATATCCCAGTTTGTGGACTTGAGATTGGTTTCACCGTTGAAATTGGGGACTAGCAAGGAAACAAATCTCTTTCGGGGCGATCGCAAACTTCAAATTTTTCGGTCATCACCGAAGGGCAGGAACAGGGATCAAGATAAACTGGTTTCAACCATATCCAGTGATACTACTAAGTGTTCGCCCGGTCAAGTTCACCGGCAGATTTGGCGATGGTTTGAGTCTAAAATTTAGTGATTCAACAGGTCTCGCCGTCCCAACTGACATAGGTTTCAAGGTGCTGGCATCTGGCTGGCTCAACAGCAAGCGATCGCATTTTTTGCATCTAATATTAAGAATTCTGTCGGTGTTTGGGCGTGGAGGATTCCTCAGCTTGAATGCTGAGCAAATTTTTGCGTTTTGCCAGCATCAGGGAACCGTAGCGGTTAGTCCAAACTTGAGTAAACTCAGCACCTAAGAAGAGAATCTGAGCTGAATAATTGATCCAAAGTAAGATAATCACGAACGAGCCAGCAGCACCATAGGTAGAGGCAATACCGCTACCTCCGAGGTAAATTCCAATTAGGGATTTGCCGATCGTAAACAGCACTGAGGTGATGGCGGCGCCGATCCAAACATCATTCCAGGCAAGATGGACATCGGGCAAAAGTTTGTAAATTAAGGCAAAAAGCAATGTAACTACGCCAAAGGAGATAGCAAAGTCCACAATCTGCCAAATGCCGACTGGCAAGTGCAGCAAGCCGTTCAACCAATAGCTAACGGCCGCTAAAATGGCACTAATTACTAAAGATACTAGCAGGAGAAAGCCTATGCCTAAAATCATTGCAAAAGACAATACGCGGTCTTGCAGAAATCCCCAGATCCCGCGTCCGGGAGGCGGTGAAACATTCCAAATAGTATTGAGGGCTTCTTTGAGATTAGTAAACACGTTGGAAGCGCCCCACAAAAGTGTAGCGATGCCGACTAGAGTAGCAATCATTCCCGACTTGGGTTCGGAGGCTTTGAGGATGAGGTCTTGGACGGTTTCGGCGCCATCTTTGCCGATTAAACTTTGGAGTTGGGCGACGATTTGACCTTGGGCTGCGTCTGCACCAAAGACTAAACCGGCGATCGCAATTACGATAATTAGCAGCGGGGCCAGAGAGAACACTGTGTAATAGGCTAGGGCAGCCGCTAACGTTGGCGCTTTATCTTCTTGCCATTCAGTAAAAGTTTCTTTGAGCAGCGATATGACTGTTTTTAAGTTCACGGCATTTGGTTTCCTTATACTTATCGTCCAAGGGATTCTAATAGGTTAAGAGTTTTTTAGCCTCCGCCACAAGATAGATTTATCGATTAGCCAATTCTGAAAATTACTTTTATGTCAGATTCCCACACAACTGTTAACAGCACCGATGTAAAATTGTCCAAAAAAGCAATTTCTTGGGCAAAAATGAGCGCATTAGTAGCGGTGGTCAATTTTTTGCTGGTGCTTTTCCATTTCAGTTACCTTCAGTTGCACCCTATTTATCAGAGCTATTTTCCGGGTTTAGTTAAAATTTATGACCCGATTAAAGGCATTGATTCAAGTTTGTAGGACTTACGCATTGACAAAAAACATTATCTATGTATTCTCGACCATAGCATCACTCTGAAGGTTTGCAAAAATATGCTCACGTATAACTAAGGT
>JARCMA010000375.1 GCA_030248405.1 Microcoleus sp. MP8IB2.171 | reverse complement strand
CTTTATAACTGGAAAATCCTTCGGGGTCTCTCAATTCTTGTTGTAACGAAGCCGCTACTTCAACTGAAAACTTTTTGGGTCTGCCAAAAATCTGCCGATTTTTTAACAAGTTTTCTATACCACCCCCTTTATATTGAAAGAGCCAGCGATGAATTGTCGTTTCACTTTTACCCAAAACCGACGATACTTCTCGGACTGTTTCTACTTGTTTTGATTGAAACAAATAAAGCATTTGAACTTTATTATATGCTAAAATTCTTTTTTGTTGTTTCCGAATCTCTAGCAATACTTCTACAGATTCGGCAATCGTTATATGAGGACGGCCAGACATTTTAATGTTCTCCTTTACTTTTCATGTAAGTCTATCATAACTTTATAAAAATGGTATTAGGAGAAATATCAATGACCAAGAGACGCAATCTAAAAACTCACAAGCCCAGCCGCATCCGTCAAAGCCTTACAGCCTCGGGTTGGCTAAAACCCCAGTGCTGGCAAATTTCCAAAACGGAAGCCGCCGAAGCCCTGAAAATCCCCGTCAACCGCATAGTCAAAGTGTACCCCAAACAACACCAAGTAATAGTCGTTTACCTGAACAAGAAAGGACAAAAATGTAGTTCCTTTTTCAGCTACAGACTATTTGCCAGATGGGAGCAAGAGACGATCGCCACAATTGCCAGTTGTCGAAACCAGCAAACTCTCGCACCCCTAGAAATCATTGTACAATACGACCTCGAACATTTCAACTATCCCGTCCAGAGCGCCGACGCAATTTGGGAAGCCCTACTCAACCACATCCGCCAAGTCATCAGGGAACAAAGGCTCAGCCTAGCTTGCGCCTAGTCCCCCATTAACCCCCACCTATGTTGATCATGGTTAATGCTTGGGAAAATCAATTCCTGAGATGGATATTCCTTGCATCTAAACATGATTCGCGGTCAAAATTTCTTCTTCCTTACATAACCAGAAATAAATTTTATTTATTTGCAACAATAACTTGGTTTCTTCCCGCTGCCTTTGCTCGATACAAAGCAGCATCGGCAGCTTGTATGACACTGTTACCTGTGATACCTTGAGCGGGAAAGCAGGCTACTCCGAATGAAGCCGTTAAACCTTCGATGTTTTTTCCCTCGTAATTGAGTTTGAGTTCAGCGATCGCTTCTCGAACTTTTTCCGCTTTTAGGTAAGTGTCTTCCAGAGAGGATTCCGGCAAAATTAGAGTCATTTCTTCACCACCGTAGCGGCAAGCAACATCTGAAGCTCGAATAATATTTTTTAATAGCTTGCCAATTTCTTGCAGGACAAAATCCCCAGCATCATGTCCCAAAGTATCGTTGAATTGCTTAAAATGATCGATATCGATCATAATAATACCGACAGAGTATTGATTGCGGGTAGCTCGATAAATTTCTTTAGTGAGAAATTCTTCCAGATAGCGACGGTTAAACAAACCTGTCAGGGAATCGCGAATACTTTGGTTTTGCAAAGTTTCTCGCAAGGTGAGGTTAGCGATCGCCATTCCCACTTGTTCGGCTACAGTCCGCGCTAATTGTTGTCTGGTATCATTCAGTCGATGGGCTTTTGACGTAGACAAATACAGCAAACCCAATGTTTCCCCTTGAGCAATCATCGGAATACAGAGAGCTTCAAGGGGGGGATGTTGATGGTCAATATGATTGCAAAGTAATTCTTGGCGATCGCTAGCAATCCAATGTACTCGTCCCCGCCTTAAGGCCCAACAATCTTTAGGATGAAACATAGTTTCTGAGTACAAAGGATTTCCCCAAGATGTCACCATTTCCAAACAATTGCGCGAATTGGCAGTGATAAATATACCACCAGAACAGTCAGGAAACAGAGATTGTACTAAGGTAGTAATTGTAGCGCAGGCTTCCTCAATTGTCAAACAAGCTTGCAAAAAGTCACTAATTTCACTCAGCAAAATCATCTCAGCATTGCGTTGTTTCAGTTCCTCAACTCGTTCTTCTAGCTGCTTGTTAACCTCTTGTAATTCCTGTTCTGAGCGTTTGATATTTGTGATATCTCGGAAAGTAACGGCAAAGCCATCGCCCAGTTTAACGGCAATATTTTGGAACCAAGAAGCGATGCCATCATGCTCATAGTAAAACTCAGTATCCATCAATGTACCTGTTTCCACTACCTGCACGTACCGCTCGAATAGTCCATCTTTCAGGTTTCCGGGCATTTCTTTTAGCAGATGTCTCCCGATCAAATTTTCAGCCTTACGCCCAACCATTTTGCAAGCAGCCGGATTTGTCAACAACCATTCAAAATCTTCGATCTGTTCCCCATTATTTCTCACTGATTGAAATACCATAATCCCATCCAAAGAGCTATTTAAAACACTGCTTAACTGCATTCTGGAAGTTTCTATATCTTCCTGAATTCTGATTGTTTCGGTAATGTCAGAATGTGCACCAATCATGCGAATCACATTACCTTGCTCATCTTTAATATGGATTGCTTGGGAGAGGATATAAACAGTAGAACCATTCTTGTGATGGAATCGTTGAGTCATTAAAAACCGATCGACTTTCCCCGTATTGTATTCTTCAACTAACTGGGTGGCAGCAAGATAATCTTCCCCGAAAATGAGAGATGCCCACGTTAGATTTGAGTTAGCTAACTCGCTATCTTCATAGCCCAGCATCTCTTTCCAACGCGGTGAATAATAAATTTCTCCTGTGACTAAATTCCAGTCCCAAAATCCATCATGGGAAGCACGAACTGCCAGTTCATACTGTTCTTTTGCTTGGCGTAAATCAATTAACTGCCGCAATTCCTCGGTAGTAGTTCTACCAATGCTTTCTAAATCCGATACTTTTTGCAGTTTGGAAAGGATACCAGCTCGCGATCGCTGTTGATTGGCGATCGCAGTCGATTGTTGTAGCTCTACTGTTCGGATCTGAATCTGTTGCTCCAGACTGACATTCAGAGTTTGTATCTGCTCGTAAAGTCTGTATTGTTTGACAGCGGTAGAAAAACGTTCGGACAAGGCTTGAGCTAGTCGAATATCTGCCTCTGTCCACGCCTGTGCTTGTTCCTGCTTCATTTGCCGCCACGCTGCAAAGGATTGGCGTGGCGAGAGTTGGCGGGTATCGGGATCGTGTTCGCCTGCCCATGCTATTTCGCGATCGCTATAGTCTCGAAAAATAGTCAGGCAGCCAACTACTTTCTGCCCAAAGTAAAGCGGTACGATCAGCAGCCCCCGAATTTTGGTGTTTTGAAACGCGGGAGCCAAGGTGCGGAATAGGGGTTCTCGATAGATGTCGGCAATTGCCCAGATATTTGAGTTGGTATTTGATTCACGGGGAACATCTGACAAGGCATACATCGCCCGCATCCATGCTACTGACCAAGGTTTTGTACCTGAACTAGATTCGCGATCGGGGGCGATCGCTACCGAAGTTAGAAATTTTTGCCAGAGCAAATTCTCCTCAATATATCGATGGCGATCGCGATCAATTGGCTCCGGTTGTATGCCACAGGTGTACAATTCAATACTTTGCTGAGCTTCCTTCGCTGGTAAATAGAGACGACCCCCCGACCCTTGAAATATAGCAACTGTCTCCTCTAGCGCCGCTTGTAGTTGCACTGGCGGCATGATATAAAGTAATGCTGTAACGCGATTTATATTAGCTTCCAGTTCTGCTTGTTTGCGGACTTTTTGTAATAAAATTGATTGCGAGATCGCCACTGATACTTGGTCTACAACTGACTGAATAAACATTAATTCATCTTCAGTCACAGTTCGCGGTTCTGAATGGTGCGATACCAGCAATCCCCAGAGATGTTGATTAGATTGTAGCGACGGTAGCCCAGACTCACTGTTGCTTGCCGTTTCGATGACAATTGGTACTACCACAGAAGATTTTAGCCCCAT
>JARCMA010000374.1 GCA_030248405.1 Microcoleus sp. MP8IB2.171 | reverse complement strand
TGACTCATTTTAACTACTATCTTTGCACATTTTCAGCGCTAAAACGACCCCAAGTCTTTTGATGTAAGGGTTTTAGGCTTTTTCAGCAAACCCTATTTAGAAGTGGTATTATATCCTTTCCGTGTGCATCGAAATTATTCATCTCTCTCTTCTCTTCCTCTGTGATCTCTGCGTACTCTGCGGTTAAATCATTCCGATGCAACCGGAATTAATATTAAATTCCTTAAATCCGAAGCAAGCGAATCCGTTGCCGAACTTCCTTGTTTCGGCACAACAACAAAACAGAAAAAAACCCGGTTTCTTGGAGAAACCGGGTTTCTGAATACCCTCAAATTTTTAGGTTTAATAAAGTTTTGATTCTTCTTAACTCAAAACTCTCACGACTCACAACTTAAAACTCTTGAGATTTGGCTGTTGTTTTTGCCCGATCGAGCTTTAAAATCAACACACCCAAAGGTGGCAAACACAAGTCGATCGAATAAGCACTGTTGTGGAACCACCACTCCTCAGTCCACTTGCCCCCCAAATTCCCCATATTGCTGCCGCCGTATTCCCGCGCGTCGCTGTTAAACAACTCCGTATAGAAACCTGGTTCCGGCACTCCTACGCGATAGTGAGAGTGCGGCTGGGGCGTAAAATTGCACACCGTCACCACAAACTCGTCGCCATCCTTCTCTCGGCGCACAAATGCCACGACACTGTGTCGGTTGTCGCTGCAATCAATCCACTCAAACCCATCCTCAGCAAAATCTTGACTGTAAAGTGCCGTTTCGCTGCGGTACAAATTGTTCAAATCTTTAAAAAACAGCTTCAACTTTTGGTGCGGCTCGAATTGCAGCAACTGCCACTGCAAATCCCCCCAAACGTTCCACTCGTGCCACTGGCCGAACTCCATCCCCATAAACATCGTTTTCTTTCCGGGATGAGCAAACATAAAAGTAAACAAACACCGCACGTTTGCAAACTTTTGCCATTCATCCCCTGGCATTTTCCCGATGATGTGGGCCTTGCCGTGGACTACTTCATCGTGGGACAAAGCCAGCATGAAATTCTCGCTGTGGTTGTACCACATACTGAAGGTTATGTTGTTTTGGTGGAACTGGCGGAACCACGGGTCCATGTGGTAATAGTCGAGCATATCGTGCATCCAACCCATGTTCCACTTCAGGTTGAAGCCCAAACCCCCTACATAGGTCGGCCACGATACCATCGGCCAAGAGGTAGATTCTTCGGCGATCGACAACGCACCTGGGAAATAGCTAAAAATGACGTGATTCGCCTGTCGCAGAAAATCTGCCGCCTCGATATTTTCCCGACCCCCGTACTGGTTGGTCAGCCATTCTCCGGGTTCGCGGCAGTAATCCAAATAAAGCATCGAGGCTACGGCATCTACGCGAATCCCGTCGATGTGGTACTTGTCAAACCAGAACAGAGCGTTTGATACTAGGAAATTCCGCACTTCGTTGCGCCCGTAGTTAAATACTAGGGTTCCCCACTCTTTGTGTTCGCCCTTGCGGGAGTCGGCGTGTTCGTACAAGTGAGTTCCGTCAAAGAAAGCCAAGCCGTGGCCGTCTTTGGGGAAATGTCCCGGTACCCAGTCCACGAGTACGCCAATGCCGTTGGCGTGGCACTGGTCAACAAAATACATGAAATCTTCAGGTTTGCCGTAGCGGGAAGTTGGGGCGAAATAGCCGGTGACTTGATAGCCCCAAGAACCGTCGAAAGGATGTTCGGCGATGGGCAGCATTTCGATGTGAGTGAATCCCAAATCTTTGACGTAGGGTATCAGCCGATCGGCCAATTCCCGGTAAGTCAAAAAGCGCGCCCCGGGATTCAGTTCCGAAACCGGAACGGCGGGTTCTATTTCCCCATTTAGCCCCAGGGCGGGTTCCCCAGCGCTGGCGTGCAGCCAAGAACCGATGTGGCATTCATAAACCGAAACCGGCTGCGTCAGTTGGTCTGTGTGCCGCCGCTTTTCGATCCAAGCGCTGTCGTTCCAAGTGTAGGTATCTAAGTCTGTGACAATTGAGGCTGTTTTTGGCCGAACTTCTTGCTGGAAACCGTAAGGATCGGACTTTTCGTAGGGATGTCCGTCTTGGTTTTTCACTTCGTATTTGTAGGAAGTTCCCGCGTCGAGTCCCGGAATAAATAATTCCCAGATGCCGTTTTGCGATTTCCGCATTTGATGTTTGCGGCCGTCCCAATAGTTGAAATCTCCTAAAACAGAGACATTGCGAGCATTCGGAGCCCAAACGGCAAAATATACTCCTGTGATGCCGCCTACTTCGGTGAGGTGCGCCCCGAGTTTTTCATAAATGCGGTGGTGATTGCCTTCTGAGAATAGGTGCTGGTCGAATTCTGTAAGTTTGGGCGATCGAAAGGCGTAGGGATCGTAGATGAAGCGCTCGTGTTCCCCTTCTTTGACCCGCAATTGATAGTTTGCTAGTTCTGGGGTGTCGATCGTACATTCAAAAAAGTGAGGGTGATGCTCTGATTTCATCGGGTATTCGGCCCTGGCCTCCGGCAAAACTACGGATACCGCATCCGCATTCGGCAGATAAGCTCGGACGACCCAGACTTTTTTGCCATTTTCTTCGATCGCGTGAGGGCCTAGCACTTCAAATGGATCGTGGTGCTGATTCCAAACAATGCGGTCAATCTGTTCAAAGGGGACGGTCGCGGGCATAAAACTACTTACCTCAATCTTTTAACTAAATGGCTTTCAAAACCTAGAGTGGCGCTGCACTTTACATTTCGATACATTTTTGATCGCTAATCCTACCACTGATTAGCATGATCTTGCCTGCTGCAGCTCCAGCGCGCGCCCTTGCACACACAGCAGGCTGTTGCCTTGCCGGCGGCCGAGCTGGGGTTTTACTGCTAACATCTAAGTATAGAAATATTAAAACAAATTAAAAAATTTATATTTTTTCCTAAATACCCTTGACTTTTTATTTAATATGTGATATGAGAATTTTTTCAACCTATTGTCGATTTGCCACTGCAGGAGGGTCAACCCTGTAAGTGTTGGGCAGCAGTTAATAGTTTACCTGGAATTTTCAGGCAGGGACATCGCCCGATCGGTAGAATTTCACAGAAAAGCTCGGTAAGTGGGAAGCGAGCGAGACTTTAGTCCTGAGAGGGAAACGACCAGGCGATTTCAATCGCCTTGAATCCCCTTGCGGGGTAGAGGGGTATAGTTGCCCCTCCAGCGAGGATATGGTTGTCCTCAAGTAAACACCCATTACTGGGGTAAAGTTAGCTTCACCAATGTTATAAAGGCTTGAGTTTCAAAACGTGCAGGCCGGGAGTCAAATTTTCTAGTTGAAAGCGAATGCTCTTGTAACGCAGCGAATCAGCGGACTTTGCTGCTGTAAGAGGACGTACTGAACTTTAGTAGTAGGCGAAAGCATTAGACAATTACTAACACCCAACTTGAGACCTAGACCGATGAGATGAAAAAATGCGAGGAGCGAACCATTTTTCACCCCGAGGCTAGGCTCGTTGGGCACCGACTCCGGGAGAGCCCTAGTTAGGGATTCTTTTTAGGAGCAGGGGCTGGGCTAGTAGTTGGAGTGGCCTTTGGAGATGGAGAAGAAACAGGAGGAGTAGTAGTAGTA
>JARCMA010000373.1 GCA_030248405.1 Microcoleus sp. MP8IB2.171 | reverse complement strand
CTCAGCATCGGATTAGTTACTGGCTTGGTAGGATGCAATCTCATTATTGTCAACCCCAACCTTAAAGGAAGTGGGATTGTTAAGACCGAAAAAAGATCGCTTGCTTCCTTCGATTCTATAGACGCGAACTATGTTGGTTCGATCCAAGTGCGTTCTCAAGGGCAGGATAGTCTCGAAATTAGTGGCGATGATAATATCATCCCATTAATTACTACTGACGTTAAAAATGGTACTTTGTACATCCGACCCACTAAAGGATACAATCCTCAGCAAAAACTACAAATCATTATATCGACTCCCGATCTGAAAAAGTTTGTCTTCGATGGAGTAGGTAAAGCTAATCTATCAAATGTAAATAACGATCGATTGGAGATAGTGGTGAATGGTGTCGGGGATTTCAGTGCATCTGGTGAAACAAAGGAAGCTGATATTACATTATCGGGTGTCGGAAGTTTAGACGCGAAGAATTTACATACTGTCAACGCGAAGGTAAATTCGACTGGAGTAGGTAATGTTGATATATATGTGACGGGGCAACTGGATGCACAGGCCTCTGGTGTAGGGAAAATCAATTACTATGGAAGCCCGAAAATCGTCAACAGGCAGACTGAAGGGATCGGGAAAATAAATGAGAGATAAATGACGTGCGATCGGCTTGGCAGGTAAAATCTCATGGAGTCAAATATTTTATGCTGAACTCCATCACATTCATCAGATTGGTTCATACTGCAATCTTCGTATTCTTCAATGTAATCATGGCAGTTCTATTATATGAAGTTACTGCTGACAAAATTTCAATTCTCACATGGATCGCAGTCGCCTTGTTTGCGATCGAAGTAATCGTTCTCATCGCCAACAATTGGACTTGTCCCCTGACGATTTATGCCGAAAAATTGGAATCTTATTACGGTCAAGTGACCGACATTTTCTTCTTGCCCAAGTGGTTCGGCGATCGTATGTTAATATTCTATGGTGGCTTGCTTGCAGTTGCACTTCTGCTTCTGGTGATTAGATTATTGAGTTGAGGGAAAGAGACATTTCAAAACTAAGGATAAGCAACCTTTACCAGTGGCGATCGCATCCTATCTAGGATTTTGTAAAGTTTGAATATATTCGGCGCAAGCAGCACTTAGTCGGAAATCAAGGAAAAATAAAAACAGCGGGTAAGGAAGATTTATCATGGTTAACATTATTCAGCCCCTGACGAGAAAGTTGTATCGGCTATCGAAATTGCAAATTGTGCGGACGATCGCCCTCACATCGCTGCGAATTCTGGTGTTGATCTTGATTGTTGTGGCGATTCTGCCAGTAGCATTGTTGCCGATCGGCACAGCCGTCCCTAAATCCATCCTGGTTCTGTTTGCTGTTGCAGATGTGGCACTGGTTGTCGCGTTGTTTCGGTTGTCCCTTACTGTGCCAGTTATTCTTACCACCTTTGCAGGGTTTGTGGCGATCGCCCTCCTTGCCATCTTTGCATCCCAGGTATGTGCATCCACACCATCCATTCTCGATGTAAACGGCAACCCAATTCCCCATAGCATTGCCGTACTAGAAAAAGCGAAACTCGGCGGCTCTGAGCAGTGGATCACCCTTCGCGGCAAGGACATAAAACGCCCCGTGCTGCTCTTTCTTTCGGGTGGGCCCGGTGGTAGCGAACTCGTATGGACACGTAAATATCTGGCGAAGTTAGAGGAGCATTTCATCGTAGTGAACTGGGATCAGCCCGGTGCAGCAAAATCCTATGACGCAGTGCCGATTCAACTGCTTACGACAGAACGATATATCTCGGACGCGCATGAGTTGGTAGAGATGATGCGATCGCGATTTCATCAAGACAAAATCTACGTCATGGGTGAATCGTGGGGCAGCATTCTCGGTATCAAACTGGTGCAAAGATATCCTGAGTTGTTCCATGCTTACGTCGGTAGCGGGCAAATGGTCAACACAACTGAAGATGATGTGATGGGATACCAATTCGCGCTCAAGCTGGCGAGTAAACGCAGTGACACAAAAACACTAAAAGCCCTGCAAAACAATGGTTCACCACCCTATGTAGGTGACGGGATGTTCACGAAATACCTCGCCTATATAACGGTGCTGAACAGCTATATGTACGCCCATGCCGCAGGGGAAGGCATAGAAAGCAATCGGCTACTGGATATTTTATTTGGAATCGAATACGGCTTGGTGGATAAGGTTAACTGGTTTCGCGGTTTGATCGATGTATGGACGGTCTTTTATCCGAAACTTGCCGATCTCGATTTCACAACGCAAGCGACCAAATTAGAGGTTCCAGTTTACTTTGTTGTCGGGCGCTGGGACGTGAATGCAATGACATCGCTGGTCGAGCGTTATTACAAGGTCTTGCAAGCACCGCACAAAGAAGTGATCTGGTTTGAAAAGTCGGGACACGACCCGATCTACGAAGAGCCGAATAAATTTGTGGATGTCATGGTAAATCGTGTACTGGCGCAAACTCATCTCGTGCCATAACACAAAAATAAAGATCACACAAATATCCTTTTTAATCAGTTATAATAAAGGAAGCCAATTAATCACAAATCCTGCTGATTTTCTAGTTTAAAATAAGCAAACTAAACCATAATTTAAGAGGTTCCAATCATGAATGACGAATCAATGGTAGCTCAAGCAGCAGTTCCCAATCAAGCCGCCGCCGAAGCTCTACAAACGATCGCCGGAAAAAATCATTATGCTGGAGGTAATGCACTGTTGGGCGCCGAAGCCGAGGCAGGAGCCCAAATCGATCCTGCTGCGATCGATCGCTCAGCAGCGACCAATTTTGCGGGCAATCAAGCCACAGAGCATCCCACAGAGGCAAAGCGGTTTACCACAACTGAAGACTTTCAACAACTCAGTGAAGAAGGAGATTTATCACTGACAAACGATGTTCCCAGTGCAGAATAATTGGATTTTCAGTAATTTAAATCATGCCAACTGCAACCGACTTCAAAGATTACTACACCATTCTGGGAGTTAGCAAAACTGCAACTCCTGAAGAAATCAAGCGGGCATATCGTAAACTTGCCCGCAAACATCATCCTGATGTGAATCCCGGCAATCCAGAAGCTGAGGATAAGTTCAAAGATTTGAATGAGGCCAACGAGGTTTTGTCACATCCTGAAACGCGCAGCAAGTATGACCAATTTGGGCAGCACTGGAAGCAAGCAGGGGCTGGCGGCGCTCCTCCGAGAGGAAGTAGCACGAATGCCGGGGGATTTGATTTCGATCCGTCCAGCAATTTCGATCAATACGGCAATTTTGATGATTTTCTCAAAGATTTGCTGGGTAATCGCGGCAGAACCCGATCGCGACAAACTCATTCGGGCACCTCGACTCAGGCTGATGATTTTGCGGGATTTCGCACTCAAGCACCTGCACCTGATACTGAAGCGGCGATCGCGCTTTCGTTCTCAGAAGCCTTTCACGGCGTGCAGAAACGCTTGCAGTTGGACGATGAAACCCTTAACGTTCGTATTCCCGCAGGTGCGAAATTAGGCAGTCGGATTCGGCTGAAAGGAAAAGGTCGCGCCAGCCCTTTTTCTGAACAGCGAGGCGATTTGTATCTGACAATCGAACTATTTCCCCATCCTTTTTTTAAGTTTTCAGGTGATAATTTAACCTGCGAGGTTCCTATTCGCCCAGATGAAGCTGTTTTAGGTACTCAAATGCAAGTGCCAACGCCAGATGGTTCTGTGACGATGACTGTTCCTAAAGGGGTAAATTCCGGGCAATCGCTGCGGCTGCGCGGCAAGGGTTGGATATTACCGAAAGGCGATCGCACCGATCTAATTGTGAAACTTCTGATCGTGTCTCCGAAGGAGTTGAGTGAAATCGAGCAGGAGTGTTATGAAAAAATTAAGGCGAGTAGCAATTTTAACCCGCGTTCTGCAATAGAAGAGGTGAGACTATGACGGAATTTAGCTTGTCCACTATGGTTGTTTCCGAAAATGGCGATCGGCTGTATACGTTTGAATATGCAGCTTTGGTGACGGAAACTTCAACGATGATAATTGAGCAATTTGTGCAAGTCGGGTTGATTGAGCCGATCGGCTCAATGCTGCACGCGCGGGAAATTGCGCGCATTGGTCAAATCCAACGGTTGCGCCAAGATTTAGGACTAAATCTCGTCGGGGCGGTAATGGTTGTAGATATGGCGCAGGAAATCGCTCAACTTCGGGCCAGGCTAAAAGCATTGCAGTCTTGACTTAAAAAAATATTGATTCTGTCATCTTCACTCCTGGACGCATGGGTGGTCAGAAAACTGGTTTATTTAGACTTGAATTGCATAAATCTTTGAGGCGAGCCGGTCAACCGCAGATGTCAGGCAGATAGATGGAGATGAACGCAGATAATTAAAGATAGTTTGCGACTTTTATCAGACAATACGGTTCACTTAAGAAAGATCCCCCCTAACCCCCCTTCCCAAGGGGGGGACAAGAAAGCTCTCAAAGTCCCCCTTCTTAAGGGGGATTTAGGGGGATCTCCGGGGTATAAATAGTGTTAAGTGAACTGTATTAGTCCATAACCATTAATCAAATCTGATACCAGTCGAGTCTTTGTTCTGCGATAATTTTTGCAACAAAACCGCTTTTGAAATATTTAACATTCAACCCAATAATCCAATGATTAATCATCAATCTCAATCGACCGATTCTGTCACCTCTCAAAGTGAAAATCGCGTTGCAGTGTTGCTTGCAGGTTATGGTGAAGTGCAATCTTACCGCGATCTGAGTCGCTACAATCAAGCTGCAACCAAGTACATCGCGGCTCAGTTTGTGCCAATTCCAAATTGGCTGTACCCCTTGGCTGGCAAGTTTCTGGCGCTTCAAGATTTGTACAATTTTGGGGTCAAGCATCATCAGTTCATGTCACCGGAAAATGAGATATTTGAAAAACAGCGCCTCGGCATTGAAACACAGTTGCAAGACCGATGGGGCGATCGCGTGCAAGTGTTCAAGGGATTTTATTTCTGTCAACCTTTTGTGCAGCAGGTTGTCGCAGACCTGATTCAGCAAGACTTTCAGAACTTATTGATCTATCCTTTGCTGGTTGTCGATTCTGCCTTTACGGGAGCAATTGCGATCGAACAAGTCAATGAAGTTATTGCAGCAAACGCACCTGAGAATAATCCTCAACACTCTCCATTTAAATCAGTTCGTTACATTCCATCATTTGCAACTGAACCTGCTTATGTTGATTTGATAGTGCATCAACTTGAGGAAACGCTGACTGAACTTTTTGCCGATCGCTTTTTTGAGTCTCGAATTGGCATTATACTAACCGTTCATGGTGGGCCAGAGCGAGCCAAAGGACTATTGACTGGTGTGATTGATGGACAAGCACTTTGTGATGCTGTGCGATCGCAATTGCAACAGCGATATCCGTTAATTTCGATTGGCTGGATTAATCATGATATGCCGTTCATCAATTGGTCACAACCCGACATAAAACAAGCTGCACAAAGCTTGATTAAAGCAGGTGCCCAAGCCATTGTATTTAAACCACTCGGTTGGGCAACTGAGAATTATGAAACCATTCTTGATGTGGAGGATGACATTCAATCTTTACGCAGTAAGTATCCAACTGTAACTTATGTGCGGCTAGATTGCGTCAATGACGATCCTGCTTTTTTAAAGATTGCAGCAGCATGGGCAAATCCTCAGATTGAAGCCATGTTGGCCGCACAGCCACTCGCGGTTGATACTCACAGTTCTAGATAGGTTGACAAGTCATGCAGGCATTTATTTTTGTTCTCATACTTTCAGCCTTACCTGTTGTCAGTAACTTCATCGGTGCTATGCTTGCCGAAGCATTACCGTTATCAAAAAAAACATTAGGACTGGCATTGCACTCTGCTGCTGGGGTGTTACTGGCGATCGCCTCCACCGAACTGCTGCCCAGAGTTATTTCAGCTAAACCAGTCTGGGCAACTATTCTGGCACTGTTTGTTGGAGGAGCTTTTTTTGTATGGGTTAATCAACTTCTCAACTTGAGCAAGAATCGTTTGCAGGGAATCGATCACAATACAGTTGGTTGGGTGATATTTCTCAGTATTGCGATCGATTTGTTTGGCGATGGATTAATGATTGGTACCAGTCTGACAATTTCGGAACATTTAGGAATAACGCTGGCATCGGCGAGAGTCGTTGCTCACATTCCAGAAGGATTTGTGACCAATGCAGAGTTTAGAAGTCAAAATATGCCGCGCGGACAGCGATTTTTGTTGCTTGCTGCCTTTCTGATCCCGGTTTGGCTGGGTGCAACTCTCGGTTATTGGGGATTGCGCGGACAATCTGAGCTTCCTAAGCTAGTTGTGCTGGCATTTACAACGGGGACTCTGATAACTGCGATCGTCGAAGAAATTATTCCGGAAGCGCATCAAACTCAGGATACCAACTGGTCTAGTTTGACATTTATTGGAAGTTTTGCTCTTTCACTACTATTTTCTACCTAGACTTTCATCTGTGCCAAAACCAGGCGTCGATCGCTTTCTCATGCACTTTGCGACTTTAGATAGGGGCGGGTTTTCGACACAGGAAGTTAGAATTATAAAATCTCTCAAAACCGATCGCCTGCCCGAAAAAAATGCACTCCCAAATATTGCAAAAACCAGACGGCCGCCCACTCACACTCTACAGCCGCTACCCAATCCCAGAAGGCATCGTGGCGGTAAGTCCCAGCAATGAACCCGTACAGGCAAACCCGCACTTTCGCTGGCATCCTTTGCGCGGGGAATGGGTAGCATATGCCAGCCACCGCCAGGGCAGAACATTCATGCCGCCGCCGGAATACAATCCGCTGGCTGCGACAATTAACCCGAAGTTTCCCACAGAATTACCCCAAGGTAAATACGACGTAGCTGTTTTTGACAACCGCTTTCCATCGATGAGTTGGCAGGCAAATAATGCACCTACAAGTATTGTGGAAACTTTGCCTGCTAACGGCATTTGCGAAGTGGTAGTATTTACTCAAAATCCGCAAGCTTCTTTGGGTTCTTTGGAGTTAAGTCACTTAGAATTATTGTTAGAAGTATGGGCCGATCGCACTTCAGTTATTGGCAGCAATCCCGAAATTCAATATGTCTTACCGTTTGAGAATCGCGGCGTAGAAGTCGGAGTAACTTTGCATCATCCCCACGGTCAAATTTACGCTTATCCGTTCGTGCCACCGGTGCCGGCGCGGATGTTAGAATGTCAGTCGGTTTACTATGAAAAAAACAGTAGCGGTTTGCTGCAAGATTTGATTCAAAAAGAGATTGCTGACAAACAGCGAATTTTGTATTTAGACGAAGATGCGATCGCCTTTGTGCCCGCTTGCGCCCGCTACCCTTACGAAGTGTGGATTGCGCCGATCGCACCAACTGCCACATTTATCGATCTTACCGAAAAACAGCGTCAAGCACTTGCCAAGGCCTTAAAAACAGTCGCCCTTAAATATGACGGTTTGTGGCAGCGCCAATTCCCTTATTTGATGGCTTGGTTTCAAGCGCCCACAGACGGAAAGCCTCACCCGGAGGCGCATTTGCACGCTGAGTTTTATCCGCCCTATCGATCGAGCGATCGGCTAAAATACCTAGCAGGAACCGAACTCGCGGCGGGAATGTTTGCCAACGACGCTTTACCGGAAGAAAAAGCTAAAGAATTGCAAGCAGTCTCTGTCAATCTATTTTAGATTTTAGATTTTAGATTTTAGAGATTGTAGCGATTTACCGTGGAGGGGGCGGGTTTACGAGACGAGCGTTTTTAGGCAATTATTGTTGGTAAACCCGCCCCTTGTATCTTAAAAGAGTGAGTCAGTCGATTGCCACGTCATTGATTCAATCATACCGACAAGTGGGCGTTCGAGCCGACAAGTGGGCG
>JARCMA010000372.1 GCA_030248405.1 Microcoleus sp. MP8IB2.171 | reverse complement strand
TGGGGTATTGGCTTGACGACGAGCTACCTTCTGGGATTTCATACTCCTTTGTCTGGAGTAGGCGTTTGGATTGGGACATACCTCGGAATAGCGGCAGCATCAATCGCATATCTGTGGCGATTCCAGAGAATTATGTTGACGAAAAAATCGCTTCCTTTTGTTTAATCACTGACCAGTTAACGGTTAAATTGAGCGACAGATTTACTTTTGCTCTCAGCCAAAATATTACAACTTTGTCCGCTCCAATGATTTGTTATGCCCCGATCGCTTCTCAATTCTTAATTTTGGCGATCGCCCCAAAAATTTATCTTCTCAAAGTTAAGCCGTAGGGTGTGTCGCCATCGACAATCCTTCATCAACAGCGACAATCTCATGGCGACGCACCCTACGGCTACAGCTTTGAGGTTAAGATAGCGGCCTGTCCTCGATCGCAATATAAGGCTCACCGTGATTACCCGTATAGATTTGAGTCGGGCGATAAATGCGGTTTGTCTCTAGCTGTTCCTTCCAGTGAGCTAGCCAACCGGCAACCCGGGCGATCGCAAAAACTGGCGTAAACAAATCCGTCGGAATTCCCATTTTCCGATAAACCAGACCCGAATAGAAATCTACATTAGCATAAATTCCTTTGTGAGCCAATTTCTCCTCAACTACTTCTTCCAACTTGACAGCAATGTCGTAATAATCGTCGTGTCCGAAGTTTTCAAACAACTGTTCCGCTAACCCTTGGAGAATAGTTGCTCTCGGATCTTTCACCTTATAAACCCGGTGTCCGAATCCCATGATTTTGTCCTTATTTGCAACGCTCTTCTCGACAAAAGCCCGCACATTTTCTACCGAACCAATTTGCTCCAACATCTCAATCACTTCTTCATTCGCTCCCCCGTGCAGAGGCCCTGCCAAAGTGCCAACTGCTGAAGCAATCACCCCGTAAGGATCTGTCAGAGTCGAAGCTGTTACCATTGCCGAAAATGTAGAGGCATTGATTGTATGTTCGGCGTGCAGAGTCAGACAAACGTCAAAAATGTTAGCTAACAGCGGATCTGGTTCTCGCTCGTTTAGCATATAAAGAAAGTTAGCCGAGTAGTTCAAATCATCCCTTGGCCGCACTGGATCATTTCCCCGCCGCATTTGTTGAAACGCCGCCACCATTGTCGGAATTTTGGCTAGCAGCCGCACTACAGCTTCTCGAATGTATGCTGGGTTAGCCAGAGCTCGGCGCGAGTAGAACAAACCCAAGGCCGCTGCTGAAGCTTGCAGCGCGTCCATGGGATGTCCTCTTTCAGGAAAGCATTTCATCATGTCCCGGATGCGATATTTGATCCGGCGGTGATAGCGAATTTCATGCTCGAAAGCTGCTAGTTCTTCCTGAGTCGGAAGTACCCCCCAGATTAATAAATATGAAGTTTCCACAAAGGAACTTTTTAGTGCCAGTTCCTCGATGCTAATCCCGCGATATTCTAGCACCCCTTTTTGTCCATCGACGTAACTAATACTGGACAAGGTAGCGGGAACACCTTCTAAACCTGGTTTGAATTCGCCGACGACCATTGCGATACCGTTTTGTGTGAGTTCAATCTACTAAAAGTACATTACCAGAAACGAAGATAGTGTCACAGTCTTGACAAATAATCATTTAATTGGGGTTCAGAAACCGGGTTTTTCAACAGACAGCCCGATCGCACCGCTGCGTATTGTCCCCCCCTCAAATCCGGTTTCGCCGTCCCAGAATGCCGGTTTAAGAGGGCTGGCGCGTCCTGTTAATGTCGGGGCGGTTCGCTGTTTCTAGGAGAGCAAAAACTTGGGCGCAGTTAGCCAAAACATTTGGCTGCGGCCCACTGGGGAGCCGGTTTCCGGGAGGATTAAGCCGATGATACCTGCTTTTTTGAGAATCAGGGCATCTTGCGATCGCCCCCAAAGCAAAGTTTCTGCCCAGTTGGCTAAGTCTGGTTGATGTCCCACTAGGGCTAAGCTGCGGTGGCCGGTTTCCTGCCACTGCTGATACCACTCCAGCCAGTTGTGGATGTCTCCTGATGGTGCAAGGGTGGCGGATGCTTCTATTTTGGAACTCAAACCGACTGTTTGCAGGATTTGGGCGGTTTGCTGCGCGCGCAGTAGGGGACTGGTGAGAATCAGGTCAAACTGAATTTCGAGTTCGTACAGCCGTTGGGCGATTTTTCGGGTTTTACGATCGCCCTCTTTAGTCAGCGGGCGTTCTGAGTCTGTATCATATTCTTCGGGCTCGGCTGCAATACCGTGGCGGATCAGATATAAATGCACTGTGGCAGTCCTTTTTAGAGCTGTGCGATCGAACTTATGGGTGAAGTTTGGCGAGATCGACATCTTTTGCCTATTCTACAACTGTATTGAAATCTGGCACCGTCATCGGGTTTGCGCTTTTGTAGCGATCGCGCCCTTGTCGTTTCGCATCATACAATGCTCGATCGGCGAGGGCAACGAGTTCATCCGGTGATCTTTCCGCAGTGGGAATCACAGTTGCAATTCCCATGCTAACGGTCACGATCGCGCTCACATCAGATTGCTCGTGAGGGATTGCCAAATCTCGGATTGCCTCTCGGATCGACTCAGCAACCGCGATCGCCCCTGCAGCATCCGTATTCGGCAGGATAGCAGCGAATTCTTCGCCCCCGTAGCGCACAAACAAATCGGCGGAACGTTTAACCGCGGCTGCTGCGGCTTTCGCGACTTTCACCAAACAAGTATCCCCAGCTTGATGTCCGTAGAAATCGTTATATCGCTTGAAATAATCTACATCCAACATAATCAACGAAAGCTGTTGTTGGCCCTGCATCAGTCGGTGCCATTCTAACTGCAACCGCTCATCAAAACAGCGGCGGTTTGCTACTTGGGTTAACCCATCTGTCGTAGCAATTAATCTTTCTTGTTCCGCCCGGTGTCTGAGCATCTCCTCGGCCCGCTTGCGTTCTGTAATATCAGCAAAAGTTGTTACTACCCCATAGGGTTGAGACTGATTCATTTGGAACAGCGGTTGAGAATTAATCGAAATCCAAGTCAGCGTTTTATCCGATTTGTGAATGCCCATCACCACATTTGATAGCGGTTTTCCCGTCTGTAGGGTGATCATTGCCGGATGCTGTTGGCCGGGGAAGGGAGAGCCATCTTCCTGAACGGTTCGCCAGTCTAAATCTATGGATCTACGCCCCATCATTTGTTCGGGGGTCAGCCCTATAATCCTTTCGGCACTAGCATTACAGGTAGTAATTTGTCCATCTGCTAGCTGAAGTACGACGCCTTCTGTCATGCTCGCAATCACAGAACGATACCGTTGCTCACTTTCCTGTAATTGACTCAGGAGAATGTTTTTGGCATCAAACTCTGAAGCCAGATGCAGGCTGCTTGCCAGAAACCCAGCCATCAGTTGTAAGGTCTGAATATCTGACTCTGTAAAGGCAAAGGGCGTAGCTGAAAGCACTTTTAAGACGCCAACCCGATCGTCCTGATAGAACAAGGGAACAACCACCAGTGACCGAATACCAATGCGCTGACAGGCAGACTGATCCACCCGTGCATCGGTTTCTGAATCATCGCAAAGCATGATTTGGCCGGTCGCAATACATTTTCCCGATAAACTTGTCCCTACTTTCATCCGTAATCCAACATAGGCGCTGGCGATACCGCTGGCTGCCCGATACACCAACTCATCCCCTTCCAGCATTTCAATCACTGCTCCATCGGCGCGGGTCAAATCTTGAGTTCTGTCTGCAATCACGGCCATGACTGCATTGAGATTGGGATTGCGGATGGCGATTTCCTGTTGGGTAGCAATCACTCTACTCAGACGCTCGAACTCTTGTTGCAATGCTGCTTCTGCTTGCTTGCGATCGGTGATATTTTTCATAAAGCAGTAATGCCCGATCGATCGCTCCTGCGAGTCGTAGGCAGCCAACATCACCAATTGCTTGTAAAAAATCGAACCATCTTTCCTGATACCCCGCGCCTCAACCTCCACTCGGCCCTCCGCTAGCATTTTTTGATAAGCGGCCATCATCCTGTCGCAGTCTTCGGGATGAACTGTTTTCTGCCAATTCATACCAACCATTTCTTCAGGTTGATAACCCTCTATATTGGCGTAGGCTTGATTAACGGTGATGTACCGTCCGAAAATATCCAGCCGCGAGATGCCCTCAACGGCATTAGCAAGAGCTGTACTCAATTCTCTGAGTTCTGTTTCTGCAAGCACCAGATGCGTAATATCTTGGGATGTACCAAACAACCGAATGACTTTTCCCTCTGCATTGAGTTGGACCTGTCCTCTGGCTTCGGTATGGCGGATAGAACCATTCGGGCGCAAAACTTTGAGGCGCAATAGATAAGGCTCTCCGCCAGTGAGCGCTCGTTGAACTACCATCTGTAGCTGTTCGGCACTTTCGGGATGGTAAATCCGCAGGTTTTCTGCATAGGTAGGTTCGCCCAGGGCCCTGTCGCGTCCCAAAATCTCGAATAGTTCGGGAGACCAGGTAATTTTACCCGTAATCACGTCCCATTCCCAGCTACCGATGTGGGCAACCCGCTGGGCTTCTGACAACCGGGTTTCACTCTTTTGCAGGGCTGTTTCTGTCTGCTGGCGGTCGGTAATGTCCTTTTCGTTCACGAGCAACATCGGGTTGCCTGTTACCGTGTCGTTGGTACACCGCACGTCCATCCCATGCCAGCGAATCCCCGCCAGAGTAATCACTTGAGCCTCAGCACTAAAGACCTCACCGGACTTGAGAACTGCCATTGCTCGCTCTCCTACCTGAGAGTCCACAAAGTGGCTCACAAAAGCATTGTCTGTCACAGAGCGAGGGTGCAGCGCATCCCCGTAACAGCGCAAGGCGGCGGGGTTTTGCAGCAGCGGCACACCTTCGAGGGTGTACAGCGAAACCATCAGCGTGGTGTGTCGGATTGCCTCGATCGATCGCAGGGTTTCCGCCTCGATTTGATCAGCGGTTTCGACCTTACCCTCGACCAGGATGGCCAAATCCCCGCTATCAATCCTGATGCCAGAGCACCGACAGCAGACAGAAACGGGCTCACCTCCCGGATAAAACGTCCACTGATCGGACAAGGTTTGGCCTTGCTCAAACTGCTGCAGATAGCTCTGCAAGCGAATCCGAGTAGACTCTGACAACATATCCCTAAAGTTGCGGCTTGCGAGTTGCTGGCGCGTCGAAGCATCCCACAGGTACAAGGATGCTTGGTTTGCCCACCGGATTTGCCAATCCTCAATATCAAATATCCAGATCGGGTTTTGCAACAAGTCAAAGGCTTTGAGGTGGACAATATCCCCGCTCAGGGAACAGGCAAACTCTGGTTGTAGACAATTTTGATGATTGACTCTTGGGACGCTTTCTGTGCTAATCGCAGTTTGATTCGGTTCTGTTTCGAGTTCCGGCGGTTGGTTTAGCCCCAGCACCGGGCGGTGAGATTCCAGAT
Source organism: Microcoleus sp. MP8IB2.171 (assembly GCA_030248405.1). Taxonomy (GTDB): domain Bacteria; phylum Cyanobacteriota; class Cyanobacteriia; order Cyanobacteriales; family Microcoleaceae; genus Microcoleus. Next base: position 15,875 of record JARCMA010000372.1, on the reverse strand, counting down.
GCCACATCCTCAACCCAATGTGCATTGCAACCTGTTGCAGGATCTGAACGTCGAGAGGTTCCCACTGACGCGGACTTCGGCAGTGATGAGCAATCAACAGTCCCCAAAGCTTCGGAGATTGCTGCTGTTGGCCATCTAGCAAGATTGGCGCAACTAAATTTGCCTGAACTTGGATGCGCGAGAGCAATTCGACATCACAAGCTTGAAGATCACCGCTGTGAATATCAGAAATGCTGCTCGTGTGTCCGTGGCTGTAACGCTCTACCCAGGTGGCTTCAAAGCAAGGATCATAAATCTGTTTTCCTAGGGTTCGCGGCCACTGGGCATCAATCGATTCCGCAAATACTACGCCATCTCTATGTGGTAGGAAGCGATAAATAATCACGCGATCGGTTTGCAGCAGCACCCTGGTTTCTTCTACCGCACATTGCAAAATTGTCTCCAGATCCCCGAACTCGTTGAGTTGAAGTGCAATTTCTGAAACTTTTTCTATAATTTTCTCTAATGACCAAGAGAAAGTCTGTTTTGTAGACATCTCCGTGTTCCTTTTTTTATGAAGCTATTTTATACTATTCTAACCCGCGACTAATAAATATAATAATTTGTTTTAAATCGTAGCAACTCGTTGTTTTGTTTAGGAACGAAGCCAACACTTTATGTGGGAAGCAAGACTTTTTTGAAATACTACAATTCCTTTATGTGAGTTAGCAAACAATTTATATCTCCCTCTCTATTTGGCTTATTGTACCGCGCTTTTTTCTAAAAAGTTAGCGAAATTTTCCTGCACAAACTCGAACAATTTGTGATTTATTTAGCGAATTTATAGGAAAATAGAAAAAAAGCTAAACATACAGCGTATTCCAGGTTGATGAAGTGTAGGGATACGGCGAAAGCCTTTGTCCATAAGGGGATACAACGATCTGGCGGGGACTTCATAAACGTGGAATTTGCTGTATAAAATTGTTATCATTTAAGAATTAGGTAGTGAAGTTTAGTAAACTAGATAAAACTAAGTTGGCTCCGAAACCTGGGTTTTTAGCAAAATACTTCATTGCATCCCTTCACAATAGTTAAAAAAACGGTTTCTTGGGTGTGTATTTTTGGGAAATTGGGAGAAAATTTATTGTTGTTAGTCCTGGACGGAGCAACCATTTTTTTTAACCCCTTTACTTCGTTCAAGCCCTCAATAAGAGTTAAAAAACCCGGTTGATGAGAGTTGGAGTGCGTCGATGACTGATTGTCAAGTTGAGATTCCCGGAATGAGAAAAAAACACGGCAACACCTGGTAGCAACCGGCTGTCGAAAAGCGATCGCATTCCCAGGCTGTTGCTGGAATCAAGACCGCACCTAAAAACTCCTGAGTTAATGATCGTAAACAGGATTGTCTTTCGGACTAATTAAATTTAGCAATTTTTGCTTAATCTGAGCATCAAATACTTCCCATTTCAGCCTTGCATAATCGCTCTTCTCATTCCCGCCGGAAAGAAATCCCACCGGAATTTCAAAACCTCCCGCTTGACTTCTGCCCCCACCAAAAAAGCGTCCTTGAGCATCTTGACCGAAGGCTTCTTTAATAAATTCGTCGGGATCGAGAGTAAGTTTATTAGTTCGCAGCGAGCCAATTACTACTTCAATTTCTTCGTCTTTGTCGTGAACAATTGCGTAGACAACTGCTGTGTGTACGTTCTCTTCTGTTACTAAAAAGTCCGCCGCTTGGGGAATAGAATCCCGATCGTCATAGCGGAGGTAGCCGATGCCTGCGATCGAAAAATTGTTCTGGACGGTGCGGTGTTTGAGCGATCGCTCGATCGCATCCATCACCCACTTAGAACGAGACGACTGTAACACTGCATTCAACAACTGCGGGTCATAAAAACGGCTCAAATAAGCCGCAGCTAAAAAGTCCTCCTCCTGAGCTTGTCTGAGGGCGATCGTATCCGATCGCAAACCGTGCATCAAAGCTGTAGCGCACTTGATGTGCAGACTGACGCTGGCGTCGAGAGTTAGGAGTCCAGCCTGTAAATACTCGGCAAAAATCGTGGCTGTAGCGCGGATTTGAGGGCGCAAATCGGTAAATTCTGCGTTCATTTCCCCCTGCAAATTGTGATGATCGATGACGGCGGCGATCGGAACTCCAGCCGCTAAAATATACTCGGTTAAGTTACAAGTCGTCCCTTGATTGTCGATGAAAGCGCAGCCCTTAAACACTGACAAATCCTTAGTTTTTACTGTTTCCAGCGTCCACCGCTGCAACGGCAACCCTGTCAATTTAACTAAGGCAATGTTTTCTTGGTGACTGAGGGCGCCGGCGTAGATAATCTCGCATTGGATATCATACTGTTCGGCGATTAATTTGTAAGTCCAAGCACTTGAAAGTGCGTCGGGATCAGGAAAATCTTGCAGCAAGATTAACTGGCGAGTGCCTTTGTGCCGATCGAACATTTGGCGCAATTGCTCGACTTTGCGATCGTGCAATTCCTCGCGGGGACGGCCGCGATTCTCTTCCGAAGCAACTTCGGCTTTGCTGCGCCGTTTCCCGGGCGCACTCACTGCGGGTACAACCTCGCTGCTGGTATCAAGTTCAGCTTCGCGGTTGCCGGATGTTTCATCGGAATTGTTAGGGGGATGGTCTTTCATCGTTGAAAATTAACTATTTAACTATTTCAGGATTTGCGCGACATTCGATCTTAAACCCGGTTTCTTTGTAGATGCCTGTTTGTCAAAGCCCATACTTTTTACGAGAAACCGGATTTAAGAGCATAAATTCTCTCTTTAACTTTTTACCTCATGCAGAGAGTGTGCGTTGCGAGGAAGGAAGCAATCTCAGAAATCAGAACTTCCACAAAAAACCCCCGCGCTTGCGCTGACAGGGGTTTTAAAGGCCTATTACATATTTTTGCCATTCTTTGTGCATACCGCTCTTAACGTGTTTAGTGACTTCAAAATAAAGACCGCTGTGAGGTTTCCTCGGCGGATAGCGCAGCGGCATTCCCGCTTCTTTCGGCGTGCGGCTGCCTTTATTGACATTGCAGCGCACGCAAGCGGTGACGAGGTTTTCCCAACTGTCACCTCCTCCGCGCGATCGGGGAATTACATGATCGAGGGTTAAATCGTCCCCCGTATAACTACAGTATTGACAAGAGTGTGCATCCCGGTGCAAGATGTTCCGGCGGGTCAGCGGAATATCCTTATAGGGAACTCGGACGTAATGCCGCAGTCGGATCACAGTTGGTAGCGGGAAGTTGGGCGCAATAAATTTCCCGTTGTGTTCTACCTGTTCTGCTTTTCCTTTCAGCAACAAAACTACCGCCCTTCGCCAATTGGTGATGTTAAGGGGTTCGTAGGAGGCGTTCAGCACCAGAACATTGCCCATTGTTGATTATTAAAGAGAATATTTTTTTCGATGTTAACACAGGTTCCACTTTAGGTGGGACGGCATCAGGAACAGCGAGGCGATCGCAAAAAACGCTGAAAAACCACTCCTTTACCCTATACCTTCGCGCCTGCGCCCCCTCTAGCTGCACGTATTTTCTGCCGTCCGTGTTTGTCAGCAAGCTTTTTTCCCTGAGTTTTGGTATAGATGAGGCCAGTGTGTGCGATCGCAAAAATTTGCAGAATAAATTTTATTTTTTTCTCTAAATGCCTAATCTTCCCGGCAACAAACAGTTTAACTTTTTAGACTATTAGTAACCTTAAATGAAAAAGCTTATTACTGCTCATGGAATTTCGGCTCTTAAAGTCAGCTTTTAGCGCGTCAATTATTGCCCTTGTTGCTGCGATTTTAGGAAACAGTCCCGCCTTTGCCCAAACGCCTTCATTCTTCTGCGGCGCTGCTGGCGGCTACCCAGCTACAATTGCTGTCCAACAAGGCAAAAATATTCCCGTTATTCTGTGGCTAGCTGATAACTATTTCAATGAATCCGGAGAAGACGCGATTACTCGGTGCACCAGAGTCTCGGGAATTCTCAACAACTCGCAACCGCAAGGAAGCTGGGAGAATATTGTCACAGCAGGTGCATCGTCCACCGGTCAACTAATTATTTGTGCAGCTAATCCTCAAGACGGTTCCTGTAGATTATTATATCAAGTACCCAAAGGTCAAAATCCCGAACAAGCCCGACAAGAACTCTTAAAAAGAGTTACAAATCCTAATGTAAGTGTTTCGCCTGTTAAGGTAAATTAATTGCGGGTAGGGACGCGCGATCGCCCATTGGTGTTAATTTTCTGCGCGCTTTCCCACTTCCTTCTACCTTTTACTTTAACTGGGAATTCTCGACAAACTGTTTGCCGCATTCCTTACAGAGATAGCATTGTTTGCTCCTTCGATAACCGTTTTTAGATAACTGTTCAGATCGACAATGGGGGCATTTCATTACTTTCATTACATCCGGCGACCGCTTGTCCCCGACATACGGCTCTAAATACGACACCAACAAGTTCTCAATCTGCTGCATCAATTGTTGGCGATACTGGCGATCGTCCTGGCGAAGTGCCGATAAAATGACAGCATTACTGCTGTGAACGCAAACCTCTGCTAGCAGGTTGCATTGCGCCTCGCTCAGGGTGGAATTTCTCTGCTGCAAAAGACTCGCCATAAAGTCGATCGCTTCCTGAGTCATGCTTTCATCGATCGACTGGAAAATATTCCGATCCAAAAAAAACTGCACGAAAACCACTCGCGATACGGGTTGCTCAAATATCTCTGCCACAGCAGTGACAAGGGCATGGATTATTTGGGCCAGGGGTAATTGGATAATTTCTGGCGTACCTGTCTGCGCCCACATCGCCTTCACTCGATCGGCATGACGTAACTCCATCGCGTGAAAAATGGCAGCTTTATCGGGAAAAAACTGATACAAAGAACCAATTGCCGTCCCAGCTTTGGCAGCAATGAGATGGGTAGTAGCCACTTCGTAGCCTACCTCGTCAAAAACGGCCGCCGCCGCATCCAGAATTTTTTCGACTCGTTCCTTACCTCGCTGTTGTTTGGGTTGACGGCGAAGATTTCTTGACAAATGCGAATATTCTGTCATATATTAGAAACGCGACAAATCTTTCACAATTTTATATCTAGCGGAGAACCTTATGCAGTCTATGCTTCCCGGTGCGCCTTGGTTATTAGCGCACAAGTCTATGCTGGCAGTAAATCAACCTGAAAAAATTTCTTTGTACGGTAATGACTACGCGATGTGGAAGGATGCGGCTGGAGATATCCACGCCTTACCCAATGCCTGCCCGCACATGGGGGCAATGCTATCAGAGGGATGGTGCGAAGTCGAAAGCGATGGCAGCAGCGTTGTTGCCTGTCCATTTCATGCGCTGAAGTTTGATAAATCTGGCTGTACTGTTTTGCCGGGATCGAATAAGAAAACATTACCTCTATTGGAACCTTTAGAGTTAATTATTCAAGGAGATTTTATCTGGTCTTACGGGCAGTACGAGCCCAAAATAGCTATTCCCACCGTGCTGAATGAAATTGCTAATAGTTACGACTTTATCGGACATACCGCAAACAGAAGTGTTGAGACAGATTTACTCACCATGCTGCTGAATATGCACGACTACAATCATCAAAACGGCACTCACCGAGACTTATTTCGGATTACCGAGGTGCAATTTCATCAATTTATCGATAACGGGCATCAATCCCATGCGTTTTACGATATGCCCACAGCCCCCTACAGTTTGACAGAAAAGCTGAGGAAACCGGACTTATTTCTGCTGCCTACTACCATTAAGGCGCATTTGGAAAATCATTTTCCATCCCTAGTGATTTTTCATGCAGAAATGCCTTTGGGTAAAGCAGCGCAGTGTCACCTCTTTATACCAGAAGCAGCAAATCGGACGCGAACTTACATTTTACTTTTTGGTAAAGCCTCGCATCCTGCTTTTAAGTTTTTTGGCAGCACGTATCTGAAGTTTGGGAAAGTTGTAGTAGATCAAGATGCGGATATTCTCGGAAAAATTTATCCAGATTCACCTCAGAAAATTAAACTCAACAATGAAGTGGGTATGGATTGGGTAAGACGTAATTTTGCCAGCTTTCCTAATGTAGGTTCACCTAACCTCTCAAAGTGAATCATGATTTACGCAAAACCTCTCTAGTCATTAATCATTAGTCATTAGTTAGATTTCCCTAATTGCAGATAGTTGAAACTCTGGTAAAATACTTCGGTTGACTGCTGAGAAAATTGCAGCTTTGCTTCAGCAATTCTTCCAACCCTTCAACCTGCCTCAGCCAGACAGTGCCGTTGCTTCCAGCTACAGCAATTTGCTTTCCGTCTCGACTCCAACCGACACTAACAACATTCTCCTCAAACTCAAATTGAGCAACCTGCCGCCCCGCTAAATTCCACAGCCGCACTGTTTTGTCAATTCCCACTGTAGCCAGCCTTTCTCCGTCTGGACTAAAACTAATTGATTTGGCATCAAAATGCAAGGTTTGAAATTCATTAATTAATTTTTTTTCTGACAGGTTCCACAGCCCGACTTTGCCGTTCAATGTTACTGTAGCAAAGCGAGGCTGCTGTTGATCTGGACTGAAACTAATCCCAATTGCCTGAACCGGCAATGTTTTTTTCAGTTGTCCCGACAAATTCCAAATTCGCACTGTAGATTTGCCATCTAAAGTCGTTATGAAATCGCCGTTTGGGCTAAAATTTACGCTTCTCACTAAGCCGTTGTGACCTGGGAGTTTTAGGCTCGATGATATTAATTTTGGCAGTTTTGACAACTTCCAAATTGCAGCACTGCTGTCTATTCCTGCCGCAGCCAAAAACTTTCCTTCGGGACTAAAACTGATACTGGTAACAGAGCCTTGAATTCCTTTCACTTGAGAAATATTTTTACCTGATAAATTCCATAATTTAACTGTGCTATCCCTTCCTGCGGTAGCTAAAAATTTCCCGTCTGGGCTAAAGTTTACCATATTAACTGACTGCTGCCCAGCTTTCCATTCAGCAATTTTCTGCCCGGAAAAGTTCCAAATCCGAACTCTACCGTCTATGCCTGCGGTTGCCAGAATTTGTCTGTCTGGGCTAAAACTGATGCTGGTAACTGCACCTACATGAGCTTGCCAATTCATCTTTCTTTGCGAAAGCAATGATTCTTTAATCGGCTGTTGTTCACTAATTTTATCGAGAATTATTTGTAAGGCTAACAGCGGTCTAGTTGCCGGGTATTGTTCTAGCTTGTGTTTGTTTTCAACCAAGGTTTTTAATTTTTTGCCCGAGGCGATCGCCCTCAATAAAGCTTCTGATAAAGCTTCGCTATTTTCTGTCTTTTGAGAGACAGCCAACAATAAAGCATCGCTGCCATTTTGTTCGATTTCAATACTTGCTTGTGCTAGTTTAAACCGCTGGTAAGCGAGAGTTGAAAAGCCGATCGCCGCCAGTAACGATGCTGCCAGTACCGCAGAACCGATGCCGATCCACTGTTTGGCTTTTTGTTTGGCAGAGTCAGCTTCAATCCAAGCTTTTTCGGCATCGCAGACAGCTTTTTTTGTTTCTAGTGTAGCTGAACGCAGCAGTTGATTTTGGGCGCTCAAAATAACTTTCTGGCTGGCAGTCAAAAATTGAAAATCTTCGTTTCTCAAACTTTTTTCGGCCGCCCAAACTAATGCTGACTGCAAATCATCCCCTTGCAACAGTTGGGAATCATCTTCACAGCTAGAATTTAGCCATAGTTTGATCGCTTCCGAGTAAGGCGATAGTTTTTCTAATTTTTCTTCAATTAATTCTTTGTTAAATACAGCTTGATAAATAGGATTAGAAATTGTTAATTTTTCCCCGCGCTTAACGATTAATCCGCTTAATCGCAACTCCATTTGTTCGGCACTACCATCGGGGACAATTTCAGTTTGTTCTAAAATTTGCTGATACAATCCCAGTCTCCTGACAATGCGCTGGTTTTCTTTGAAAAGCCGATCGCGAATTGTGGACAAATGTTCTGGGACATCCTGAGATTCCCAATTCTCCACTATTTTCAAGCGCACTACTTCCTCAACCCACGCTTTAGAAGTGTTAATTTTATCTTTTTCCCCCTCTTGGCAACGGGCGGCTGCATCTTCCTCCCCCCCTTGGCCACGGGCGGCTGGGGGGGGTAAATTCGGCATTAATTGTGGGTTTTCCAGCAGGAGTTTGCACAGCTTTTGAGTCAAAAAAGGCTGCCCACCCGTCCAATACAAAACCTCTCTCAAAACTTCCCCAGATTTGTCTGTGAGCTCTGCTAACCCCGCTGCTAGCGGTTGAGCTTCTGTTTCGTCAAAACCAGTTAATTCGATCGCCTTGCCAATATTAAAAGGAGTATTGCTGCTGGCATTTTGCTTGCGGCACAAATCCGTCGGCGATGCTACACCTAAGAGGGCCCAAGTTAGGCGATCGAACTCTGAATTGTTGGCGCGCTTGTTGTAGCACGATCGAATTAAGGCTAAAAAATCGTCGGCGGGAAAATCTAGGGCGAGAATGCTGTCGATTTCGTCAATAAAAATAACAATGTTGCTGGAAATGTTGGGTAACAGTACGGTTTCGATGAATTCGCTCAATCTTTGAACTGGGGTTAAAAAATTGCGATCGCGCCACCAAGTCCGCACGTTGACAATATCCGACAGGTTAAAGTTATTTTCGAGAATGCGTAGCAAGCCAGCATACCACTGTTCGGGAGTGACGCCGCGGTTGCCAATTTCCGAAATGTCGATCGCAGCACAAGCAATTCCCTCATTTCTCAGCCGCTGAATTGTCCGCACCTGCAAGCTAGATTTGCCCATTTGCCGGGAATTCAAAACATAGCAAAATTCCCCGGCTTTCAATCCGTTATAAAGGTCGTCGTCGGCTTGCCGCTTCACATAATTGGGAGCGTTATTGGTGAGACTGCCGCCGACTTGATAGTAACTCGGTTTTGTGGTAAACTTCATATAAGTTATTCGGCGGTTTAAACCGCTCCTTGTCAAACAAAGTCCGCCTTCGCGGACTGAAGAAGTGAGGCGGTATTAAAGCATAATTCTGTATGATAAATTGTAGCACAATACAGCATGAAAACTGATTGGACTGGATATCACCAAGAGAAAGACCAGTTAAGAGCAGAAATTTGGTCTTTGCTGAAGCACCAAGCCGCATCTATTGGCGATCCTTTTGGTCATATTCCCAACTTTGTCGGTGCACAGTTGGCGGCCGAAAGATTGGCAACTTTACCAATATGGCAACAAGCAAAAACGATTAAGTGCAATCCAGATTCGGCGCAAATTCCGGTACGGATGCGAGCTTTGCAAGATGGAAAACGCCTGTATATGGCAGTACCGCGATTGACAGACGATCGCTGTTTTGTTGAGTTGAATGCTGAGGATTTGCAGGGGCAAAATATATCAATTGCCGAAAGTGCGATCGCCCGCAAAGCACTTGCTTGCGGAAAATTGGTAAGTTTTGCAGAAATGGAGCCGATTGATTTAGTAATAGTCGGCTGCGTAGCAGCAGGACGCCACGGTGGAAGAACCGGGAAAGGTGCAGGTTTTGCGGATTTGGAATTGGCTATGTTGCAGGAATTCGGGTTAGTACAAATCGATACGCCAATTGTCACAACAGTGCATCCTTTGCAAATAGTCGAAGATTTGCGTTTACCAATGCAAGCTCACGATTGGGCCCTGAATTGGATTGTTACTGCTGAGGAGGTAATTGAGACTAATACAATTTATCGGCGTCCAATTGGGTTAAACTGGGATAGTATACGGCCGGAACAGTTGGAACAAATTCCAATTTTGCGAGAAATTGTAGGGGCGGGTTCAGCGTAGGATTTATGAGAAAAGCCAGTAGATAAGTGCAAAACCCGCCCTCCCCATGTAATGTTCATTTGTAAATTTCAATCCCAATCAAGGCAAAATAGCATCTACAGCGATCGCCCCAATTTCTATCCCTTCAATAATAATCGGTATAACAGCCGATCGCCCGAAATCCAACCTTTGACTATAATCTGGCTGCTCAACTTCAACAAGAGGTTGAGAGTACATCTCCACCTGTTCTTCCACAAGATTCACAATCCAATAAATCGCAATTCCAGCGCGGGCATAAATCCGTTTTTTTACAGTTCGATCGCGCTGAAGCGTCGTATCTGATACTTCAATAATCAGGGCAATATCTTCAGCACCCGGATGCCGATCGAGATACTGTCGCGTATCCCCTCGAACAACCACTATATCAGGTTCTGGTTCGCTGTTAGATAGCGTAATCGGTTCTTGAGAATCGACATACCAACCACGGGGTAAAATATTCTCTAAAGCTGTTCTGACAAGACGAGTTGTGACTCGATGCGGTGGATTTTTGGGCATTTTGAAAACCAGCCAACCTTCCAGCAATTCTACAGAGTCATCATCCGTGAGAATGCCAGCTTGAATTATCGCATGATACTGCTCGATGCTCAAGCGTAAAATCAGATCGTTCGGAATTGCTGCGACGCTTTCGACGGGCGACATAACTGTATGGGCGAGTTGATTATTGTCTTATTTTACTGTTTATTTAACGAACCGCGAAGGCGCGTTAGGCGAAGCCGCGCGTAAGCGCTAGGACGCGAAGTAAGAAAGAAGAAGAAGAGTCAGAAGGTAATTTCATAATATATCTACTTTGTGGTGAACACGCGCCATGCAATGAAAGCAATAAAACCTAGATAACTAAACACGGCGATTCAATCTAGCCAATTATCGGAAGTTATCAAAAAAACATGGTTCATGGGTATCATTCACCTGATTATTACTTACAGCACTTACGCACCAAATTTTACCCGATCGCGCTCAAGTGCGATCGAAAATATTGCCGATACAGTTCGCACCTCGGCACGCACTCGTTCCCCTGCAACTTCACCAACCCCAAACTATCCAATTTAAACGCCTGCATCGACTTTAATTGAACAGGAATGTCCGCCGCTGCAATCTCTCTCATTCCCTCCGCTAACTCTGGATATTCTTCTAAATTCCACAGTTGGCGGCGCAGGTGGTCGCTATAAATTCCCGCATCGCTGGTAGCAGTTTCTTTTAATTCATCAAGCGTCAAATCCGATCGCGAAATGTGATATAATGCAACTCGCACTAAATACGGATGTCCGCCGACAATTGCCATCAATTCCTCAACTTCTGCTTCCGACCAATTCAAATTATGGCGCGCTGCTAAATCTTGTATTTGCTGAGAATTGAATTCTGGCAAATCTACGGGCAGTCCGACGTTGAAAGGCGATTGATTGATGTTCATTGGGATGTAAACTTCGGTGGAGTGAACTACAATTAATCGCAGTTTTTTCCAGATGTCGCGCCGCTTCGATTCTTCGTGCCACGCCCGCAGCAGTCCTAAAAAGTCTTCGGCAATGTCGGGATATTGAAAAACGCGATCGATCTCGTCTAATCCTAAAATTAAAGGACTGTCGATTTGCGGTAAAATGTATTTTTCAAAGTAATCTTTGCAGTTGACTTTGCTGCCGAAAATCTCGTCCCAATAATCATCTAATTGATTGGCTAAGTGCAACTCGCGGCCGACGTAAGCGCAAAACCACTTTAAGAATTTATCTAAGTTGGCGAATACGGCTTTATCTACTAACTGAAAAGTTAGTGGCACGGTGCAATAGCCTTGACGAGCTCCGTGATGCAAAATTCTTGCCATCAAGGAAGTTTTGCCCATTTGTCTTGGTGCTTTGATTCTAATTAACGCGCTGGGCTGCACAATAGTTTGATAGCAGCGTTCTTCGATGGGCTGGCGTTCTACATAAAATTGAGAAGCGACATCGACTTGTCCTCCCGGTAATTCTGGTTCGGCGGCGGGTAGAGGTATTTCGTCGTTGCTAATTTCTAATAGCTGTTTTTGTGTTAAATCTTCTGTTTCTTCTATGACTGGTGCGGGAGTTTCTGCTAGCAAGTTCAGAACTTCTTCGATAATAATTGGAGTGTCTGCTGTAGTTTTCCATTCCCTCTGTTTGATGCGGTACAGATAGCCCCGCAAGTCGTGATTTAGAGGCGCGTTCAGGGGAAAGCCGACGCGGATGGGGAGAATTATTGGTTTCTTGTCAGGGCGGGAGTCTTGGAGTTCTTTTGCTTGCTGAACTTGATATGTTAGTAGTTCGCTTTGGTTTCCCGTTGGCGGCAACAGTAACAGCAAATAATCGCATTCTTGGAGGAAGAAATTAATGCGATCGAACCAATTATCTCCTAATCTAATGTTATTTTCGGCTGTGAAAACTGTATGACCGATCGCGCTTAAGGTCGTTTCTAGCTGTTTTCCCAACTCGCGATCAGGTTCGGCGCTGCGATAACTGACAAATACTTTAACAATTCTGCTGCTGGTAGCTGTTTCTCCAGCTAGTGGCGAATTGTCCAGCTCGTCTAAATTTTCCGGTTCCTCAAGTTTAGCCGATCGATGGTCGCTAGCAGCCAGAGTCATTTCAAAAGCCGCGAACAACTGGCGAATTTTACTCAAATCCGCACCTTCTCTACCCTGCTTAATTTTGCTGACTGTATCGATACCAACGCCAGACTCGGCCTCGATTTCAGTCAGAGTACCTCTAATGTTATATCGGTCAGACCATTCTTGGAGCGCCTCGTTAAGTTTCTTTAAGCCAGAGGCAGTGAGAATGCGACCGCGATCGCGTTTTGACTTGAGCACTTCGCTTGCAGTGAAAGGGGAACGAATCTAGAAATTTTAACGCCTTAAGTTCCTATTTTGGGGGATTTTAAGGAAGATAATCAGCCAGCCGGAATTTAAGGAATTTTACTTGGGGAGGTTTTTTGGGCGATCGACTCCTCAAACTCTGTCCTGATAACGGCTTCAACAGTTGAATATATTTGAGGATAAAAAGTTTTTCTTAACTCCCCAATCTCCGCCACTAATCACCACTTAACTTTTTAGAGTAGATACACCAAGCAAAAAAGGAGCAGCCAAATGAGCAAAATCTTACACAGACTGGCAATGGCCGCTTTGGGAACCGCTGCCATTTTTACAATTAATACACTTAATAATTTAACAGAAGCATCAGCCGCTGGTAAATTTGACCAACCAGAAATTTATCAAAACACAATTTTTCCACTTGGCGTACCGGGGCAGTCCCATAAATAGGGCCATTCATTGATTGATTGATTTAATTAAATTAAGGATAAATTATGAAGTCTACACTGTGTTCGCCACAACCTATAGCTACCAAATCTGACTCCGTTGACGCTGATGCGATCGATGCCTGCACTGCACTTGCATGGGTTGAATTGGTAGCATTAGATGCCAGCGCTCTCACGGGGGACGATTGGCTGGCTTTGTGCGATGATATAGATAGCGGGGAAATCTACCGCTGCTGGTTTTTGTGGCGCGATCGCGAAGTTAGCGGTAATTGGGAAGCTTACGATCCTTTGAGCGATCGCCGATTTGTTGCTAAAGGAAAAGTTTTTCTCAAAGCCGCGATCGACTCCCTTGAAGATGCTAGAAATCGAGAAGTCGCCTAACTTGAATTCATCTCAGGTGAATAAAATTTGTGCCTACAAAACAATAATTCTGCCAAGAGAATCCGCCAGTGTACAAAGTTTTGTCTGCCTGCGCGAGACTGGAAGAAAAAGAGGTAATAGAACCAGATTTGAGATCAGTGCCGGAAACGCAATACTCTCAAAGAAAATAAAAAAAATACGGCTGCGGGCAAGAGTTGACTGTATGATACTAGGTGCTTCATCTCGAAAGCGGTTGATAACGTTTTTCCAGCCGCTTTCTCGCTGCAGCCGTTAAACTCTTTCTCTTTAAACATGACTCTAAAACTGCGATGGCTGTTGCCGGCAGCCCTTAGTCTTTTCTCGATCGCCCTGCCCGCAAAAGCTGATACACTAACATCTTGGCACTTCGATCCCAGGGGCAACCAACTCAATTTAACCACAGATTCAGGAGTTCAGCCGGAAGTCAAACTAATCGCCAATCCCACCCGCTTAGTAATTGATTTACCGGGAATAGTCTTGGAGTATCCCGAAAGTCCTCAAAGCTACAACTCAGCTATTCAACAAATTAGAGTCGGACAGTTTGACACCGGAACTACCAGGTTAGTGATACAATTAACTCCCGGTTATAAGTTAGACCCCCAAAAAGTCCGAGTCATTAGAGAATCTGCCACGCGCTGGTCATTTCAGTTGCCAAATCCCGAGCAAATAGCCGGCAACGAGTCTTTTCTCCCCACAGCTATTACCCGCATAGAACAAGCAGCAGGTCAAGTTACGCCCACTGTTTCGCCGGGAAATCAGAGAAACTATTCGGCTGATTTGGGGCTGTCAACAGGCTCGGAAATGATAGCCATCAAGCCTCAAATCGAAAGTGCGATCGAACAGTATAGATCCCTCAGCGCCGGAATGTTTTTTCTGGATTTAGATACAGGAAACTATTTGGATATCAAGGGCGATCGAGTATTTCCGGCCGCGAGTACCATCAAGTTACCAATTCTGATTGCTTTTTATCAAGATGTAGACGCAGGCAAAGTTAGCCTAGACGAAACATTAGTTATGAAGTCCGACTTAGTTGCCAGCGGCTCTGGAACTATGCAAGACAGACCAAATGGTACTCGGTTTAGCATCAGAGAAACCGTAGATAAAATGATTACCATCAGCGACAATACAGCCACCAACATGATTATTGAACGTTTGGGGGGAATTGCTAAACTCAATGAGCGTTTTCGCAGTTGGGGATTAACTGACACCAGAATTCGCAATTGGCTGGGAGATTTCCAAGGAACAAATACAACAAGTTCTGTGGATATGGTAAAGCTGCTGGCGATGCTGTCTCGCGATAAATTAGTCTCTGAATCGAGTCGGGAACAAGCTTTAGAATTACTGCGGCACACTACAACTAGAACGCTTTTGCCTTCCGGTTTGGGGCCGGGAGCCGTGATTGCTGACAAAACCGGAGATATTGGCTTTGTGGTTGGCGATGCGGGAATTATTGATATGCCCAACGGCAAGCGTTATTTAGCGGCAATATTTGTCAAACGTCCTTACAATGACCCGATTGTGAGAGATTTTGTCCGTCGAATTTCCCGCATTGTTTACAATTATTTAGACCAACCTGCGGCGAGAGTACCGGATAATTTGCGTTGATCAGACAATTCGGCGATTGAAATCGCTACTAAACAAACAAAGTCCGCCTTCGCGGACTTGAAGAGAAGATTTTTAATTACTAATGACTATTCTTTGCGCTCGATGGCTACAGTCAAATGAGCCACAACTGCGCCTACTGTAGCAAGTACAGCAGCAATTGGAAAGACTACTGAGCCGGCAACGCCACCTACTAATCCCGCCATCAGCGGAATGTCTGCCAAAGTCCGCCCTTGCGAGTTTTTGATGACGAGGCGGCGGAGTTTTCCTTGCTGAATTAGTTCTTTGACTTTACCAATTAAACTGTCGGCACTAATCTTAAATTCTTCCACTCTGACTTTTTCCTCTGTTACAAATTCTGAGGCGAATAAAGGAGTTTCAACTGTTGGGTTGGTTGAATTTCCGGCCGCTGCTGTTTCGTCTTGTAGAATTGTTACTTGTTGTTCTAGTTGTGAGTTCATTTTGTGTAAGGGCGGGTAAAAACCAGCCGTTTAATTTCTATACCCTTATCTTCGGCGATCGCACTTGGGAATGACAGGCAAGGAAACCCTACAATCTGCATTCGTACTTTCCACCCCTGCCTTTTTACTCAAAACTTTATTTTTGTGGCGTTCAATCAGGGCGGGTTTATGTATTCCTAAAGGTAGAGAAGATTTTGTTGAAACTTTCGAGAAGGAAGCGCGATCGCGACTATTAGACATAGATAGTTTGAGCGGTAGAGAAAATTTCTTGACGGCGAATCCAGTTGGAACTGCGATCGATCGCCCGTTTACTGATTAGATCCACTGGTCTGCTGAGG
>JARCMA010000371.1 GCA_030248405.1 Microcoleus sp. MP8IB2.171 | reverse complement strand
TCTTCAGTCGGCGGAGGCCGACTTTGTTTGTGTAGTAGCGGTTTCAACCGCCGATTTTTATCTTATTCTTCAGTCGGCGGAGGCCGACTTTGTTTGTGTCGTCGCGGTTTCAACCGCCGAGTATCTGTTCTAGAAAATATCTGCGGGATCGGCCGATCGCAATTTCCGCAAAGCCAGCGCCCCAGAACCAGTACACATCACAATCGTCAAACCCAACACAACAGTCGCTCGATTTGCAGTCATCGAAATCGGTAGCAATGTAGCAGATTGAGCCAAAGAATACAACCCGTTAGCCAAAACAATTCCCGGCATAAAACCCAAAACAGCTAATAACAAAGCTTCCTGAACTAAAACTCCGACTAAATAGCGATCGCTATATCCCATAGCTTTTAAAGTCGCGTACTCAGCCAAGTGATCCGAAACATCCGAATAAAGAATTTGGTAAACAATAATCAGACCAACAATGAATCCGATGATTGTACCGAATCCGAAAATAAAGCCGATCGGAGTAGCATTTCCCCAGTAAGCCTTTTCAATTTCCGCAAATTCTGCTAAAGTCAGAACTTTGACATCATCCGGCAAGATAGATTTCAACATAGATTGAACTTTGACAATATCAGCCCCAGGCTGCAACTGAATTAAACCGACATCAATTTGGTCAGGTTTGCGATCGGGAAATAAGTTCATAAACGTAGAATCGCTAGCAATCACATTGCCATCAGCCACGAAAGAAGTACCAAGAGTAAAGACTCCTCCCACTTGAATATTGCGTTTGTTTAGTTCAGTTTCGAGGGTAGATTCTTTGTTGAAAATATTGGCAATTTCGCCATATTCAGGTCGAGAAGCTTGGTCAAACAACACATGATTGAACATTTGAATTTTAGCTAGCTTTTGATTGACATCCGGCAAATTAAATGTTGTGCTTCCCGGATCAATCCCAAAAATCAAAATCCCTCGCGTAGTGCGGTTTGTGGGATTTCGCCACTGTCCCATCCCAATATATAATGAACTTACGGACTTGACTCCTGCAACTCCTTGTGCTTGGTAAATTCGCTCTCTGTTGAACTGTTTTACCGCAGCAAAAGTTTCAAATTGAGGATTAATTAAAACTAAATCTGTCTGTAAACTTTCGTGCGGCTTAACTGCTGAGTCGAAGAGTGCATCTTGAAATCCCAGTTGCACAAAAATCAGAATATCTGCAAAGGCAATTCCGGCGATAGCAACAGCAAGACGAGTTTTTTCTCGGGTTACTTGCAACCAAGCAAGGGGTGTTTTGCGAAACATAAATTTGGGTAATTGGTAGTTTTGTAAGGTGCGCAGTGCGCACCCTACTTTAGTCGGAGTGCGTAAATCATCAACTACAAAACTATGAAGATGTTTCTTCAATTTTGCGCTGCCGCATTAGAAGAAATAAAGGCAAACCCAGGGAAACACCCACCAGTAAGCTGGCAATATAAATCCACAAATTTTTCATTTTTAGACGCGAACCTTCGCTAAATACAAAAGTACCAAAAACCAGAGATGACACTATTACATCCATGCCGAAAAAACCGGAAATTTGATTAGCGAACAACTCACCGAAGAAAGCGTTAATATTCAACCCTTTTTCTAAAAGAAAAGGGACAAACTGGGAGTAGGGCAAAGCCGTGCCTAGAACACAGAGAAGTAAGTACGCAATTTTCAACATTTTGAAACCTCCACTTTATTAATTAAAAATCGCTGGATTTGCGAATTTACTCAGCATTGCTGAGTGCTTGAATATCGCTTTGCATAATTATGCTGACATGGCGCGAAATCTTGTCGATTTCCCAATCCCACCACCGAATTTCTAATAGTTGTGCAACTTCAGCCTCGCTAAAACGCTGCTTGATTGAACCTGCGGGATTTCCACCGACAACAGTGTAAGCGGGAATATCTTTTACCACAACAGATTTAGCGGCAATAATTGCACCGTCGCCGATTTTAACTCCTGGCATAATCACCGATTCGTAACCTATCCAAACATCATTACCGATGACAGTATCGCCTTTACTTGGTAGTTCGATTAATAGATTCATCGCCGTTTCCCAGCCGTTGCCAAACACAGGAAATGGATAGGCAGAAATGCCGTCTAGTTTGTGATTGGCACCGCTCATAATGAATTTGACGTTAGTGGCGATCGCACAAAATTTACCAATAATTAATTTCTCACTTCCGTAATTGTAAAGTACGTTTCTCTCGAAGTTTTCAGGGTCGATCGGATCGTCGTAGTACGAGTAATCGCCGACAATAATATTTGGCGATTTAACAAAGTTTTTGATAAAGCAAACCCGGCGCTGGTCTACCATCGGATAACGTCGGTTTGGATCTGGCCCAAATTCTGCCATTTTCTCAATCTCCCTAATTTTGAACTGCTACTTGTACCTGCAAATTTGTCAATCCCGCAACTTGTTTGCTAGCTTCAGGATTTAGATGAATTTTAACTTCCACAACTCGGCTGTCCAAGTTTTCTCCCGGCTGGTTACTAAACACATTTTGCTTGCTGACTTTTAACCCAATTTCTTTAACTGTTCCCGCCAATTCTCCTGAAAATGCTTGGCTAGTAACGCCTGCTTGTTGTCCAACCTTAATTTTGCTGATGTCCGTTTGGTAAACTTCGGCGACAACTACCATTTGCTGAGTTTCTCCCACGTCTGCAATCCCGTCATCGCTGATTTTTTCCCCTGGGCGGGTGTGAATTTTCAGGATTTTTCCGGGGTTGGGAGTGCGGATATAAGCTTGATTTAATTCGGTTTGGGCGCGCTTGACTTGGGCGATGGCGCTGTTGATTTCGGTTTGCGCTGCTTGGATATCTACGGGCCGAACTTCGCCTATTCTTTCGAGAGTTGCTTGGGCTTCTTTCCCTTGTTCGCTACCACTATTTTTAATGCGATCGAGATTTGCTTCGGCTTCGTTAAGTTGCTGGATTCCTGTACTGTTAATTCTGGCAAGATTTGCTTCGGCTTCGTTAAGTTGCTGAATTGCTGTACTGTTAATTCTGGCAAGATTTGCTTCGGCTTCTTCAAGCTGCTGTTTTGCTGTATTGTTGATGCGGCTGAGATTTGCTTCGGCTTCTTTAACTTGCTGGCGAGTTGTTTCTAATGCCAGTCGTTTGCTGTCCATGACAGAGTTAGAAATTGCACCTTCGGCAACAAGTTCTCTGTGGCGCAGATATTCGGTTTCAGCATTATTAGACTCGGCTTTTAATTTGTTAATTGCGGCAGTTTGTGCTGTTTTTTCTCCTTGCCACTGTGCAGTTATTCTGCTAATTGTTGCTGTTTGTGCTTTCCTTTCTCCTTGCCATTGTGCGGTTATTCTGCTGATAGTTGCTTGTTGTGCGGTTCTTTCACCTTGCGATTGCGCTTGGATGCGATCGACTGTTGCTTGTTGCGCCACGCGGTTTCCTTGCAATTCTGCTGCTAGCTTGCCAATTGTGGCAGATTGTGCAGCAACTTCTCCCGACTTTGCCCCGGCTTTGACTTGCGCTAAACTGGCTTCAGCAACTTTGACTTTTTCTTTGGCTTCCTCTAAAGCAGATTTTAGCCGATCGCCCGCATCCAAAATCGCGATCAACTGCCCTGCTTTCACGCGATCGCCCTCTTTGACTAAAAGCTTCGCAATGCGATCGCCATCCAACGTTTGCGACACCCCCAAGCGAATCACTTCCCCCAGCGGTTCCAATCTTCCCAATGCCGTGATTTTCCTTGGTGGCGGTGTTTCTACCGACAAAGGTTCAGCATTTTTAGCTAAAGATCCAAATTGAGAAATCCCGTAAAAAGTAGTTGCAGCGCTAATGGCAGCGCCAGCAATTACTAATCCCATTACCAATTTATTTTTAGGCTTGATGAAATATTGAAAATTCATATTCCTCCTATATTTGCGGTTGTTTTTTTTCTAAATAAGCCAGCATCATTTCTTTTAATAAATTCGCTTGTTCCGCAAAAGAGATCCTTTCACCTAGATAAAACCTTCTTGCCAGTAATCCGTCAACATAGTTGATGATAAATATAGCAATTGCTGGATCGGAAATACCCAAGTAGCAACAAACTGCCTCTTCATAACGCTTTCCCGCTTGCTGGAGTGCCTGATTATTATCAATTTCTTGGCGCGTTTTGTGTTGACAAAAATCAAATGTAATCAAAAAATTTTTAGTAAGGTAATCTTCATTTTTCCCAATATAATCCATGATTTCTTGAATCCTTTCTCCTAGGGTTGGCGGATTTCCCAATTCTGCTAGCGCTTCTTCTTTGGTATCTTCATAGCTCAAGTATTCAATTAACTGCTCGAACAGACTTTCTTTGCTAGAAAAATAGTGGTAAAGCGTACCTGTAGAAACTCCGATTCCCAAGGCAATTTCGCGCATTGTGACTGAGGAATAGCCTTTTTCGGCAAAGAGTTCAAAACTTTTGTTCAGCAGTTCTTTGCGGTACAATTCGCGGTCAACTATCTTTGGCATAGGTCGATCGATTTTCTGATTTTTTATTCCAGATCCTAGGTTATCGGAGATTTAAGGGCGATCGACTAAATATTCCTATATCGAACATCCGATATAGTATAAGCGACTACAAAACAGGCTTTTGGTGGCTGAGCTTGGAAAAATAAAGTATATCGAACAATTGTTATAATTAATCTTGCACAGACTAGCAGAGCTTGTCAAGGGGTGCAGTAAAATTATTTTTAGAGTCGATTTGTCGGGGCGGGTTTAGCCCAAAATCCCAAACACCCGCAATCAATCTCCGTCCAAAACCCGCCAATCGTGCGAATCTGCACCTGAATGATTATGAAAATCCGAACCTACGAAATCGGCGACACCCAAAAAATTGTAAAACTGTTCTACGACACCGTGCACGAAGTCAATATCCGCGATTACACAACAGCCCAAGTAGATGCTTGGGCTCCAGCCGATATCGATATTGAAAGTTGGACTCAAAGTTTAAGCAGTAAATTTACTGTCGTAGCAGAAGAAGGTGATAAAATTGCAGGTTTTGGGGAATTAGAAGTAAGCGGCCATATCGATCGCTTTTACTGTCACAAAGACTTTCAAAGACAAGGAGTTGGCAAGCTCATTTTAACACAAATTGAGTCAAAAGCCCAAGAGTTAGGACTTAAAAAGTTATTTGCCGAAGCCAGCATTACAGCTAGAGCTTTTTTTGAAAGCCGGGGATTTATTGTGATTAGAAAGCAAGAAGTAGAACGGAGGGATCAAAAATTCATCAACTTTGTCATGGAAAAATATCTATAAACAACAACCTTTTGTGTAAAATTAGATCGAAGAGTTGTGCGGAGGAGTTGCGATGGTGACGGAAGCTACAAATGTGCTGGGCGGAAAATTAGAGACTTGCTGCACGTCGCCCGTGACGGGGTATTATCGAGACGGAAAATGCAATACTGGCGGAGGCGACTTTGGGGCTCACACTGTTTGCGCCCAACTGACAGAAGACTTTTTGAAATACACAAAAAGAATGGGTAACGATTTGAGTACGCCGGTTCCTGAGTTTAAATTTCCGGGATTGAAACCAGGGGATTGTTGGTGTTTGTGCGCTTCTCGGTGGAAGGAAGCAATGGATGCTGGATGTGCGCCGCGCGTGGTTTTGTCGGCGACTCACGTTTTAACTTTGGAATACGTTTCTTTGGACGAATTGAAGCAACACGCTGCTGATTTGTAGGAGAATGTTGCTGTGCGATCGCTTTTAGTCAATAAGGGCGATCGGGTTTTTCTGATGAATAGCAAATTTATTCTTCGTAACTCAAATATTTAAGTGCGATCGGGCGTCCTTGTAAAGTTTTATGGTTGAATTTGTGGTTCCCACTTACAGATAGACTCTGGCTTGAGTGGGCAAGTTTTGGGAGCGATCGGATTTCCGCTGAGGTAGAGATCAGTCAGTTTAGTCAAAGATTCGAGCGGTTTGATGTCGCTGATTTTATTGTTTTTGAGGTGGAGATCAGTCAGGTTAGTCAAGGATTCTAGCGGTTTGATGTCGCTGATTT
>JARCMA010000004.1 GCA_030248405.1 Microcoleus sp. MP8IB2.171 | reverse complement strand
CTAAAGGCAATTCTGCGGACACTTCGGCGATAATTTCCGGTAACTGTCGATCGAGTCCGCCGCGCGATCGCACGCTGCTGAGGGCCAAATCAACGCATTCTTGTAGAGTCAGCGATTCTACATTCCATTTTACTCGCCCGCTTTCTAAGTGAGAAAGTGTTAAGAAATCCTGCACGAGTTTCCGCATTCGATCGGCATCGCCGAGGGCAGTTTCTAACATGATTTGCCGCAATTCTTGGGGCATATCTGGCTCGGAGTTCAAACTTTCTAGACACACTTGAATCGTCGAAAGTGGAGTGCGGAGTTCGTGTCCGGTGATGGCTATGAGATTGCTTCTAGTCCGGTCTAATGCTTCTAATTGTTGGTTGAGTTCTTCTAAATGAGCGTAGGTTTCGGCTTGAATTAAGGCTGCTCCGAGTTGGGTGGCGATCGCCTCTACTAAAGCAATTTCGTCTTCTTCCCAAGCCAAAGTCGATCGGCACTGGTGCATTTCCACCATTCCCAAAACCCGCCCCCGATAAAGCACTGGCACCATTAACCAAGAGACAATTTGCCAATTTTTTACAGTTTTTTCCAGGAATTTTGTATTGACAATCAGTGGGTGTTGTGATGTGTCTTGGATGTAAACTCGCTCTTGCCGCGCCACCGCGTCGCTCCATATTTGATTTTCCTGCAACAGCCAAGTCTGATCCAGCATGGAACTAGCGCCTGGAGCCAAAAACTCGCGATCGATTTTGACCGCCACATCTGTGGCCTTGCACCGATAAATCAAACATCGGCTTGCCGACAGGGCAGTGCCCAGTTCTTGCACTGCGACTTCGACGATTTCTTGCGGGTTGAGAGACTGCCGCATTGCGGTGGTAATTAAGTTTACCAGGCGTTCTTTGCGTTCCTGAGCGGCGATGGCGCTGTATGCTTTGAGCAGTTTGTGCTGGCCTGCTTGCAAGTAGGTTACTAAGCGTTCGGTAAAAGCATCGCTCAATTTTGGATTGGGAATTTTTGAGTTTTTGGCTGTACTTATGTCGGGTTTGGTGGCTTTGGAAGTGGCGGATTTCCTCGTTTTTTTCGGTGTTTTGACTAGCTTGTAAGTAGTTCGCGCTCGATCGATCTTTTCGGCCAATTCCGGGCGATAATTGACAATTCTATCGAGCAACAATGCGGCAGCTTTGGAGCTTACCTCGCGATCGAACGTCCAAATTCCTTCAAATCTGCGAGCTTGATCCATCAACAGTGGCCCGCGAGCGTCCTGGTTGTCGATCGGCACAATTTTTTCTTGACAAATCAGGCAAGTTGAGTAGTTTTGCCCCAGCACCACTAAGTGCCACTCTTTACTTAATCCGTCCTCCGGTGCAAACGCCACAGTTTCGTGATGTTCTGAGGAGTTTTTAAACTCAGTTTCCGGTGATGATAGCACGTATACCTGAGAAGATAGAGCGGCAATTCGTCGATAGCGGTGAGCTTCATGGCGGTAGAAGCGCTCTTGCTGAAAGCTGGCAATGACTAGCGGTTCGTCGTCAGAACCCGCCAAAACTAAGTCTTCCATCGCGTGAGACAGGGCTGTCATGGAAGATTTGAAATAAATTTGTGCCCGCAGTTGGGGCAAAGCTCGCAGAAGTTCTGCCAGTAGCGAAATAGGGACGATCATCTAGCCTTAAACGTGCATTTTTGCCGATGACAAAACAGGATCGATAGGAGGTTTAGAGCGATCCCTTTTCAGTATCTGATACATTTATGCTTCATAACACGACTGTTTAAGTCATATCATGCTAGCAATAGCACTTAGACGAATCTAAGCAGAGGTATCCCTCCAAGACCTTGAGTTCATCCCAAAGTCACCTGTTTTTACCTCTAAGTTTTGACGCCAACTCATCTATTCAGGCTGGGATTTGGGCGTTAGCACTCTCACCATTCAGACTTGTTAGGCACCGCTTGCGGATCTCTTGCATTATACTATTCTTGAGCTATTTGATATCAGTGCAATCTGTATCGGTTTTTGGTGATCGGTTTTTGGCGAACCGGTTTTTGGCGATCGATCTGGCTAATCGGCAATTAAACTTTCAAAAATCCCAAATAATTGGCCATTAGTTAAAAACTAACGGCCAATTATTTTGAGGACTTATATCCAATCTGGTTAGATTCGGAATAATGCCAAGGGTGCGAGCATCGTCGCGAGATATTAAGCTCGCACTGAAATCGGAAAATTATTATTCCGTTGAAGCGCGGAAACGATTTTCACCAAAATCTATGAAGAAAAAGGGTTTCGGACACCTAGCGTGTAAGTCCTATATTTTTTTTGAGGCATAGCGCCTAAGTATAAATGCTGCGGCTGTGGTTGTCTTAGGCTAGTTCGCCCCCTTCGTCGCTGCCGCCCGGAGATGATTTGTAGAGAGCATCTAATTGTTCGCGCGCGTCTTGCACAGTCAGCGAACGCATCACTAACAGCGGCTCGTTGACTATGTTTCCGTATTCATCTAAAAGTTCTGGATGCGGTACCGATTGAGAGCGAGGATAGGATGCGTAGGGATTATTTGCCCTGAACTGTTGAGGGCGCTGGGACTCCATACCAACGGTGACTAGACTGCGGATTAAGTTACCGACTGCCAGAAAGGCAAGAACGGTAAAAGCTAAAATATAAAGCAGGTGCAACATTATCTTCTCCTCCGGGCTAAACAGCCACACAGCAATTTACAAAAATGTTTCAGCAAGTAATAACTTATTAACTGGAAATCTGTTTGAGCTTGTCAAGTGGGCCGCCACATTTCCAAAAGTTTGGGATTTAACTGCAAGTTTAACTTGAACTCGCTTCCTTATTTTCTTGGGGGAGCTGACTGCAATGAGCGAAAGCGCACCGATACTTGCCAGCATTCGGCGAGCAGTCTGTGCCACGGCATCAGTGCTGTGGTTTCAATCCCAACTTGACCCCCGGTTGCTTGAAATAGAGCTTTAGCAGCGCCTACTTCTTGCTGAGTCTGTTTGACTCGCGCCAGCAAGTCAGATTGATCCTCGTCGCCCAGAAAGGGAATTTCCTCAGTTTCTAAGAGCTTTGCCGATCGATCGAACCAGTAATTGAAATCCTCTAACAGCGGTTCCAGTAACGCTTTGAGCAATTCTGGCTCGGGCAAATTGGAATTAAGCATGGATCAAAATTGGGTTATTTATATATTATAGTCTTAGACGGTCTTTACAAATTGTAACATATTTTTAACAAAAATTCAATGATTTAACAACAATTAGCAGGTGGGTGTGAATAAATTTAATTGTGTCAGCAGCGATTTTTGAGTCGAAATCCCCAAATTCTGCCAAATTTTTGCGATCGCAGGGGTGCTTAGAAACCGGGTTTTTTCACGCAATACTTCATTACAGCCCGCAGATTCGGTAAAAACCCGGTTTCTCGGCCGGCCGAGTGCGTCCCGGACTAAACGTCCTCACCATCAGGGCCGTTGCTGTAATGAACCGGAGTCTCCCCCAGCCGGAAGTCGGCGCTTACTAGACCTCTTGCAAAAATAATTAGGACGATGCTCAGAGCAACGTCCCACAAATTTTTTTTTCTTGTGGGACGATGCTCTGAGCATCGTCCGAAAATTTGATTAAAAGGACTTATGCAAGAGGTCTACTTGTCCCAATCTGAGTAAGATAGAAGCAACTGCAACTAAATTAATTGCTAATTCAGCCGATGTCTAGCTCAGAATCCATGTCCCCTCCAGAAGAGTCCGTTAAGATTGAGTTGCCCCGCACGAGTGAGTCGGAGGCACTAAAAAAAATTCGCCACACCACATCTCACGTTATGGCGATGGCGGTACAGAAGTTATTTCCCAAGGCTCAAGTAACAATCGGCCCTTGGATTGAAAACGGTTTCTATTACGATTTTGATTGCCCCGAACCTTTTACTGAAAAGGATCTCAAGGCAATTAAAAAAGAAATGATCAAAATCATCAATCGCAAATTGCCTGTAACTCGGGAAGAAGTCAGCCGCGAGGAAGCGGAACGCAGAATTAAGGAGATTAATGAACCTTACAAATTAGAAATTTTGGCAGGTTTGATTGAACCGATTACTCTTTACCATTTGGGTGACGAATGGTGGGATTTGTGCGCTGGGCCTCACTTGGATAATACCAGTGAATTGAACGGAAGGGCGATCGAGCTAGAAAGCCTAGCAGGCGCTTATTGGCGCGGCGACGAAACCAAAGCTCAGTTACAGCGCATTTACGGCACAGCTTGGGAAACACCCGAACAACTAGAAGCCTACAAACACCGCAAAGAAGAAGCATTAAGGCGAGATCACCGCAAATTAGGCAAAGAATTAGGCTTATTTATTTTTGCCGATGCGGTTGGCCCCGGTTTGCCTTTGTGGACACCCAAAGGCACGATTTTGAGAAGTATTCTAGAAGATTTCTTGAAACAAGAACAAATCAAACGCGGCTACTTGCAAGTTGTGACACCGCACATCGCCAGAGTTGATTTGTTCAAAATTTCTGGACATTGGCAGAAATACAAAGAAGATATGTTTCCGCTGATGGCTGAAGATGCAGAAGCGGCAGCCAATGAACAGGGTTTTGTGATGAAACCGATGAACTGCCCTTTTCACATTCAAATTTACAAAAGCGAGTTGCGTTCCTATCGAGAATTGCCGATGCGTTTAGCCGAATTCGGCACAGTTTACCGCTACGAACAATCGGGAGAATTGGGCGGTTTAACGCGGGTGCGCGGTTTTACAGTAGACGATTCCCACTTGTTTGTCACGCCGGAACAGTTGGATGCTGAATTCTTGAGTGTGGTGGACTTGATTCTGTCAGTATTCAAGAGTCTCCAACTGAAGAATTTTAAGGCGCGTTTGAGTTTCCGCGATCCAGAAAATTTAGAGAAATACATCGGTTCCGATGAAGCTTGGGAAAAATCTCAAGGTGCAATCCGCCGCGCGGTGGAAAGTTTGGGAATGAATTATTTTGAGGGAATTGGGGAAGCGGCTTTTTACGGCCCGAAACTAGATTTTATTTTCCAAGATGTGTTGGATAGAGAATGGCAATTGGGAACAGTTCAGGTAGATTACAATTTGCCAGAACGTTTTGATTTGGAATACGTTGCTGAAGATGGGACTCGCAAGCGTCCGGTGATGATTCACCGCGCTCCTTTCGGTTCTTTGGAGCGCTTAATCGGGATTTTGATCGAACAGTATGCGGGGGATTTCCCAATATGGTTAGCGCCTATTCAGGTGCGGTTGTTGCCTGTTAGCGAGGAGTTTTTGCCGTTTGCGAAGGAAGTGGAAGCGAGGATGAAGGCGCTGAATATTCGCGCGGAAGTTGAGAGTGGCGAACGTTTGGGTAAGTTGATTCGCAATGCTGAGAAGGATAAAATTCCGGTGATGTGTGTTGTGGGTGCTAAGGAGGTTGAGGCGAATAGTTTGAATGTTCGGACTCGTGCTTCTGGGGAGTTGGGGGCGATTTTGGTTGATGAAGTGATTGGGAGGTTGCAGGCTGCTATTAGTAGTTATGGCGATTTTTAGGGGGATTTTTTAACCGCAGATGCACGGGGATTAACGCAGATGATTGTTTGATATTGTCTGCGTTTTTCTAATCTATCGGGTAAAATGATAGTAGTAAACGGGAGGTAAGATCATGCCTAATCCATTTCCGGGGATGAATCCCTATTTAGAAAGTCCTGATTTTTGGCCCCAAGTACATCACTTGCTAATTAGTAGCATTTTTGAATCATTAGTGCCGCAGTTGCTGCCAAGATATATCGTCGATATTGAAAAAAGAGTTTATGAGATTAGCGGGGAAAATTCCCTATTAGTGGGGATTCCTGATGTCACCGTGCAGCGCTCTCCAATTCAAACAAACCCTAATTCTTCTAATATCGCAGTTGCCGCACCACCTGTGACAGCTTTGAAAGTAAGACTGCCAGTACCTATCGAATGTAGGGAAGCCTATCTAGAGGTGCGAGATACAGAAACTAGGGAAGTTGTGACAGTGATTGAAGTGCTGTCACCCGCCAACAAGCGTCCTGGGAAAGGGCGAGAAATGTATGAAGAAAAGCGAGAAAAGGTGTTTGGTAGTCGGACTCAGATGGTAGAGATTGACTTGCTACGAAGTTACCAACCTCTACCAGTTTTTGGGAACGATATTGAGGCAAATTATCGAATTTTGATAAGTCGGGCAAATCAAAAGCCTTTGGCCGATTTGTACCTTTTCAATTTACCCAATATGATTCCTCAATTTCCATTGCCTTTGCGCCCAGGCGATGCGGAACCAATTGTAGATTTACAAGCGTTATTAAATGGGGTTTACGATCGCGCCGCCTATGATTTTAGAATCGATTATACGACAGAACCCGTTCCTGCGCTCTCCGAACCGGATGCTATTTGGGCTGATGCTTGGTTGCGGGAGACGGGGTTAAGGAGTTAATATTGTGGAAATTGT